>JANOLA010000228.1:0-3163 GCA_031419535.1 Burkholderiales bacterium
GAGACCGGCGACAACGCGGCCATCCCCGGTGCGCTGATCCCGGCGCTGGCGCTCGGCATCCCCGGCTCGGCGCCGGCCGCGGTGCTGATGGCCGCGATGATCATCCACGGCGCGCAACCCGGCCCGATGCTGATGGTCAACCAACCGCAGTTCATCTACGACGTGGTCGGCATCACGCTCGTCGCCACACTTGCCATCCTGCTGTTCGGCCTGATCCTGGTGCGCCCCATCCTGTGGGTGCTGCGGGTGCCGCGCGAAACCATCATGCCGATCGTCTTCGTGCTGTGCGTGCTGGGCTCGTACTCGATCACGCAGCGCCTGTTCGATGTGTGGGTAATGCTGGTGGTGGGCATCGTCTGTTTTCTGCTGCGACGCCAAGGCTTCCCGGTGGCGCCGTTCGTGCTCGGCCTGGTGCTCGGCGACATCGTCGACAAGTCGCTGCGCCGCGGGCTGGTGCTGTCCGACGGCAGCCTGTGGCCCTTCTTCACGCGGCCGATCAGCGCCGTGCTCGCGCTGCTGGTGCTCGCGATGCTGCTGGCACAGATACCGGCGGTGCAGCGGCGCTTCAACTGGGGCGGCGGCAGGGGGGTGGTGGCATGATCGACAAGCTTAGTTTGTGCAATGAAGTGCTCGCGCCCTGGGGCTTCGCCGATCAATGCGCGTATGCCGCCAAGCTCGGTTATCGCGCGCTCGAAGTCGCGCCCTACACGCTGGCCGACGATCCGACGGCGATCACCGAGCTCCAGGCGCGGCAATGGGCGTCGATTGCGGCGGATCACGGTTTGGCGATCAGTGGCTTGCACTGGCTGCTCGTCGCGCCCAAGGGCTTGTCGATCAGCAACCCGGACGCCGCCGTACGCGCCCGCACGCAATCCGCGATCGAGCGCCTGATCGAACTCGGCGCGCAACTCGGCGGCAGCTACCTCGTGCACGGCTCGCCGGCGCAGCGCAACCCGCAGCCCGGCCAGAGCCACGCCGATGCCCTGGCGCGCGCGACCGAGGCGTGGGTCGCGGCAGGCGAACGCGCCACAGCGTTGGGCCTCACGTATTGCATCGAACCGTTGTCGCGCGACCAGACCAGCGTGGTCAACACCGTGGCCGAGGCCGCGGCGATCGTGGAAGCGGCCGGATTGCCGGGGCTGCGCACGATGCTCGACACGTGTTCTGCAGGCGCCACCGAAGCGCAGCCGCTGGCCGAGTTGATCGATCGCTGGTGGCCGAGCAAGCTGCTTGCGCACGTGCAATTGAACGACCGCAACCGGCGCGGCCCGGGCCAAGGCGACGAGCGCTTCGCGCCCGTCCTCGCCGCCCTCGCGCGCCAGGGTTACGCCGGCTGGCTGGCGATCGAACCCTTCGACTACCAGCCCGACGGTCCCGGCTGCGCGGCGGTTTCGATCGGCTATGTGCGTGGGCTGCTGGAGGCGCAGGCCCCGAATCGCCCGTTCGCGCGCGCCAGGTAGTACCACTCCTTGCCCGGTTCGGCCGAGGGGTTGGGGAAGACGATCCGGCCATCAGCTTGCGCGTGCAACGCACTGCCGTCGTGCCGCGTCGCGATGAGCTCGCCGGCACGCACCGCGTCGAAACTCTGCCAGGGGCGAGCGAACTGGTCATCGGCATGGTGCCGGTCGGTCACCTCGAACAGGCGCAGCGCTTCCACGTCGCGCGCCGGCGGCGGGTCGGGCGCGTCGATCAGGCGCAGGTGCGCCAAGGTGTTCAGGATCGCCCGGTAAGCCACCTCTTGCGCGGCCGGGTCGTCGTGCTGGCCGCATTCGAGCGTGATGGCCAAACCGCCACGGCGCCGCATGTATTCCGTCGTTCCTACACCGTAGTCGGCGTGCAGGTCGGCCGTCGAATCGCCTTCGCGCAAGCGCCGCGCGCGGCGCTGCTCGACGCCCGCCGCGTAGGTGGAGAGCCACCCGTCAACGATGCGGCGCACCCCAAGCCGCAGCGCAAACGCCTGCTCGCGCGCCGCGTGGACAAACGGTTCCAGCGCAGCGGCGTTGTTCTCCGGGCCGACCAGCGCGAACGGCTCGCCCGGCGTGCGAAACGAGTGCAGGTCGAGCAGCGCGTCGTGTTGCGCGAGCAGCGGGCATAACCAGTTGGCGACGTGGTCCTCGAATTCGCGCGGCGCATCCGTCGGCGCGAGCCTGCGATTCAGGTTGCGGTCGCCTTCGCGCTGACGCCGCTGATAGGCGAGAGGGTTCGTCACGGGCACAAAGGTCACGGCGCCGGCGACGATTCCGATCTGCCCCGCCTCGATCTCGCTCAACACGCGCCGGATCGCGACGCTGCCGCAGGTCTCGTTGCCGTGCACCGCGCCGGTGACGATCAGGCGCGTGCCGGGCGTTGTCGTGGCGAAGTGAACCGATTCGAAAGCACGCATGGCGGCGAGTGGGAGCGACGTAGGCGCCGAGGATAGCGCCCCGGGTCTGGCGCCCTGCGTGTGCTCAGCCGCATCGTCGCTGCGCGCCTGCCAAGCTCCGCGCGAGGGCAGGTGGCCCGTCACCCAAGGTGGCAGGCAAAGAGGTGCCATGCCAACGACCGTTTCGCAGGGCGGTGGTGGTGCCCCGGGCGCAGGACCCATTCGCGGCGTCCTGGCTGTTCGCGCGCTTGGCCGGTGATGACGTGGCTGTCTGGCGCGGGCCTCGGTGCTGCCCCGCGAGCGTGGGCCGGAGCACGGGGGCACCGCCGCCGCCCTGGGGCACAGTCGTCGGCGGGCTGGGATTGCGCGAACAGCCAGTTTTCGCTCGAAGCCCCCAGCCACCTGCCCTCGGGCGGAAGCTGGCATGCGCGCAGCGACGAACGGCGAACAACGAACGGCAGCAAAGGGCCGAAAGCGAGCGTTCGCAGCTCGTCGGTCTTGTGCAATTGAACGCGGAGTCGTATCAAGCGCCGGCGCGCAGCGCCTGCATCGCCGCACGCAGCGGCGTCAGTTCGCGCGGCCGCACGACTCGTGCGAGTTCCTTGCCGTCGCGCAGGAACACCAGCGTCGGCCAGAGCTTCACGCCGAACGAGCGGCCCAGCAGCCGGCCCGGGCCGTCGGCGACCTTCAGGTGCCGCGCCATGCCGTGCGCGCCCGGCTCCTGCTCACGCAGCAGTTGCTCGAGCAGCGGCTGCGCGGCGCGGCAGTAGCCGCAGGTCGGGCTGCCGATTTCGAGCAGCA
>JANOLA010000229.1:0-4319 GCA_031419535.1 Burkholderiales bacterium
CCCGTTCTCGACCGATTCCACCCCGCCGTTCGCGCCTGGTTCAGCAGCGCGTTCGCCGCGCCGACGCCCGCGCAGGTGGCCGCATGGCCGGCCATCCAGGCCGCCCGCCATGTGCTGGTGGCCGCGCCCACCGGGTCGGGCAAAACGCTCGCCGCGTTCCTCGCCGCGATCGACTCGCTGGTGCGCGAGGCGGTGGCGTGCGGCGGCGCGCTTGCCGATGAAACGCGCATCGTTTACGTCTCGCCGCTGAAGGCGCTGAGCAACGACATTCAGCGCAATCTCGAAGCGCCGCTGGCGGGCATCGCCGCGGAGCTGGAACGCCTGGGGCTGCCAGATGCCGGTATCACCTGCGCGGTGCGCACCGGTGACACGCCGCAGGCCGAGCGCACGCAGATGCGCAAGCGCGCGCCGCACATTCTCGTCACGACGCCCGAGACGCTGTACATCCTGCTCACAAGCAAGGGCGGTCGGAAGATGTTGGCTACGACTCGCAGCGTGATCGTCGACGAGATCCACGCGCTCGCGCCGAACAAGCGTGGCGCGCACCTCGCGCTGTCGCTCGAACGCCTGGAGCAGTTGTGCGGGCGCGAGCTGGTGCGCATCGGCTTGTCGGCAACGCAAAAGCCGATTCAGGCGATTGCGCGCTTCCTTGTCGGCGAGCGCAGCGATGCCACCGGTGCACCCGATTGCGCAATCGTCGACACCGGCCATGTGCGCCAGCGCGACCTCGCGATCGAACTGCCCCCGGCGCCGCTGGAAGCGGTGATGTCGGGCGAGGTCTGGCAACTCGTCTACGACCGGCTCGCCGCGCTGGTGAGCGAACACCGGACGACGTTGATTTTTGTAAACACACGGCGCCTGGCCGAACGCGCGGCGCGCTATCTGTCGGAACGATTGGGCGCGCAGAACGTGGCCGCGCACCACGGCAGCCTGGCGCGCGAACACCGGTTGGAGGCCGAGCAGCGCCTGAAGCGCGGCGAACTGCGCGCGCTGGTCGCGACCGCGTCGCTGGAGCTGGGCATCGACATCGGCGATGTGGACCTGGTGTGCCAGATCGGCTCGACAAAATCGATCGCCGCGTTCCTGCAGCGTGTCGGCCGCTCCGGCCACGCGGTGGGCGGCACACCGAAGGGGCGGCTGTTTCCGCTGACGCGCGACGAGCTGTGCGAATGCGCCGCGCTGCTCGACGCCGTGGCGCGCGGCGAGCTGGATCGCATCGTGCTGCCCGACAAACCGCTCGATGTGCTGGCGCAGCAGATCGTCGCCGAGGTCGGCATGCAGGAGTGGCGCGAAGACGATCTGCTCGCGCTCTACCGGCGTGCGTCGCCGTTCGCGAAGCTCACTGGGGCCGAATACCTCGAAGTCGTGCGTATGCTGAGCGACGGCTTCGACACGCGCCGCGGCCGGCGCGCCGCCTACCTGCACCGCGACGCGGTCAACGGCGTGCTGCGCGGCCAGCGCGGCGCGGCGCTGACGGCGGTGACGTCCGGCGGAACGATTCCCGACAACGCCGACTACACCGTGCTGCTCGAGCCGCAGGCGCAAGTGGTGGGCACGCTGAACGAAGACTTCGCGATCGAAAGCCTCGCGGGCGACGTGTTCCAGCTCGGCAATACCTCGTACCGGATCCTGCGCGTCGAGCGCGGCACGGTGCGCGTGGAAGACGCGAAAGGCCAACCGCCGACGATGCCGTTCTGGCTCGGCGAGGCGCCGGGGCGCACGCTGGAGCTGTCTGCTTCAGTGTCGCGTTTGCGCGAGGACATCTCGACCCGGCTTGATGCCGGCGGGCGTGACGCGGCACTGCACTGGCTGATGGCCCCCGGCGGCACGCTGGCGCTGCCGCGCCCGGCCGCCGAGCAGATCGCCGACTACCTTACTGCCGCGAAGGCGGCGCTGGGCACGCTGCCGACGCTGAAGCGAATCGTCTTCGAGCGCTTCTTCGATGAATCGGGCGGCATGCAGTTCGTGATCCACGCGCCGCTGGGCAGCCGCATCAACCGCGCCTGGGGCCTGGCGCTGCGCAAGCGCTTTTGCCGCAAGTTCGACTTCGAGTTGCAGGCTGCGGCGACGGAAGACGCGATCATCCTGTCGCTTTCGGCATCGCACAGTTTCCCGCTCGACGAGGTGGCACGCTACTTGTCGGCGCAGACCGTGCGGCCGCTGCTCGTGCAAGCGCTGCTTGCCGCGCCGATGTTCGGCGCGCGCTGGCGCTGGAACGGCACGGTGGCACTCGCGCTGCCTCGCATGCGCGGTGGCAAGAAGACCGCGCCGCAGTTGCAGCGCATGGCCGCGGAAGATTTGCTCGGCGCGATTTTCCCGGACCAACTCGCCTGCGGCGAAAACATCGTCGGCGACCGCGAAATTCCGGACCACCCTCTGGTGCGCCAAACGATCGACGACTGCCTGCACGACGCGATGGACATCGACGGCCTGGAAGCGCTGCTCAGCGATCTGGCGAGCGGCGCGATCGAAGTGATCGCGCGCGACACCACCGAGCCGTCGCCGCTCGCGCTGGAAATCCTGAGCGCGCGACCTTACGCCTTCCTCGACGACGCGCCGCTCGAAGAGCGCCGCACCCAGGCGGTGCTGGCGCGGCGCTGGATGGACCCCGAGAGTGCTTCCGACCTCGGCAAGCTCGACGCGAGCGCAATTCAAAAGGTGCGCGACGAAGTCTGGCCCGAGGCGCGTTATGCCGACGAGCTGCACGCTGCATTGCTGGGTTTGGGTTTCCTGAGCGACGCCGAAGTCGCTGCGCAGCCGGCGTGGCCAGCACTGCTGGACGAGCTTGCGGGCGCGTCGCGCGCCACGCGCTTGAGCATTGGCGCAGGTGCCGGAGTTGGCGCCGGCATGAGCACGAGCACGAGCGCTGGCACGGGCACGGCCACGGGCACATCAACATGCTTCGTCGCCGCCGAGCGCCTGCCCGAGTTCGACGCCATCTTCCCTGGCGCCGCGCGCGCGCCGCACATCGACGCTCCCGCCGAGTTCCGCAAGGCCTGGGAGCGCGAAGCGGCGTTGCTGGAAGTCCTGCGCGACAGGCTCCAGAGCCTCGGCCCGGTGACCGCGAGCGCACTCGTCGCGCCGCTCGGCCTGGCCACGGCCGACGCCGACATGGCCTTGCTGAAACTCGAATCCGAAGGCACGGTGATGCGCGGCCAGTTCACGCCCGGCAGCACCGAGCTCGAATGGTGCGAGCGGCGCCTGCTCGCGCGCATCCACCGCTACACCGTGAACCGGCTGCGGCAGGAAATCGAGCCGGTCGAGCCGCGCGATTTCATGCGCTTCCTGTTCGAGTGGCAGCGCGTCGCGCCGAGTGCGCGTGTCGAGGGGCCGGACGCGGTGGCCGGCATCGTCTCGCAGCTCGAAGGCTTCGAGGCGCCTGCCGCGGCGTGGGAAACGGAAATCCTGCCGTCGCGGGTGAACGAATACGACCCGGTCTGGCTGGATGAGCAGAGCCGCGCCGGACGCGTGGTCTGGACGCGCATCGCGACCTTGAACTCCACCAGCACACGCGCCGCGAGCCCCGTGCGCACGACGCCGATCACGCTCGCGTCGAGGCGTTACCTCGGCGTGTGGGCCGCGCTCGCGCAAGACTGCGGCGAGGCAAACCTGAGTTCGGGCGGGCGGCGCGTGCTCGACGCCATCACCGCGCACGGCGCGTCATTCTTCGACGAACTCGCGCACGCCTGCGGCCTGCTCGGCGCGCAGGTGGAAGACGCTCTGGGCGAGCTGGTCGCGCTGGGCCTCGTCAACTGCGACAGCTTCGCCGGCCTGCGCGCGCTGCTCGTACCCTCCCCGCAGCGCCGCAGCGTCGACGCGCGCAAGCGCGTGCGTCGCACCGCCTTGTTCGGCATCGAAGACGCGGGCCGTTGGGCGCTCGCACGCCGTGCGCTGCGCGCGGGGCCTGCGCCGGCCGAGCCCGGGGCGAGCGGCACGCCGGCAAGCGACGACGCGCAAGTGATCGAGCATGTCGCGCGCACCCTGCTCAAGCGCTACGGCGTCGTGTGCTGGCGCCTCGTCGCGCGCGAAGCTTCGTGGCTGCCACCGTGGCGCGAGCTGCTGCGCTGCCTGCGCCGCCTGGAGGCGCGCGGCGAAATCCGCGGCGGCCGCTTCGTCGCGGGCATCTCGGGCGAACAGTTCGCGCTGCCTGAGGCGATTGGGTTGCTGCGCGAGACCCGCCGTCGCGCGCCCGACGGCGCTTGGATCAGCCTGTCCGGCGCCGACCCGCTGAACCTGGTGGGCGTGGTGACGCCGGGGCCAAAGCTGCCCGCGCTCACCGGCAACCGCGTGCTGTACCGCGACGGCATCGCGGTGGCGCA
>JANOLA010000230.1:0-2859 GCA_031419535.1 Burkholderiales bacterium
CACTTTTTCGCAGCCCGATCTGATGATTGCGGCGACCGCCCTGCACCACGGCTTGACGGTCGTGACTCGCGACACCGGTGACTATGGGTTGGCACGCGTCCCCTTGTTCAACCCTTGGGTCGACGAATTGCCGCGGATTTGAAAGCAACTCGTCGCCCAGGCAGCCAGGCCGGCGGCGCCGTTGGCGCGCAGCTTACGTGTGCAGCTTGCGCCACGCCGCGATCAGCGCGCGCGTCTCCTCATCCGGCCGCGCCGCGAGCTTGCGGTACTCGCTGCAATCGCTCTTGCGCTGCATCAGCCGGTGGTTGATGAGTTCGCGCCGCAGCGTGACGTGGTCGCCGAAGTCATTGGCCTGCTTCAACACGGCGTTGACTTCTTTCTCGGTATAGACGCGCTTCGCGTCGAAGCGCGTCCACAGCGTCCACATCGCGAGGCGCTGCACCGAAAACTTCACCGGCCAGCGCAGCAGCCGGCCCTGATCGTCGAACTGGGCGAGTGCCTTGCGCGCGTTGGCACTCAGCGGTGTGTCGCTTGCGGCGCGTGGTCGCGGCGCTGCGGCAACGGCGGTGGCGGTAGCGGCGGGGGGCGCGGCGCGCAGCGCCTGGATGTTGCGCTGTCCCGCGGCACGCGCGAGCATGTTCAGCAGCTCGACGTGGCTCGGCGGCGCGGGCTTGCGCGCGTGGCGCTCGGCCAGCGATCGGCCGAGCGCGCGCGCGAACGCGCTCACGTCGGGAACGGTAAGTGCAAAGGCTTCTCGGGGCATGGTGGTCTCCAGTGCGGCAGTGTGTTGCCGGGCATCGCCAAAGCACGCGCGTGAAGACCCTGAAGTTCAGGGCGCCGGTGGCTGCCGTCTTCCGGCCTGGCGCATGCGGGGTGACGCATGGGAGGCCTGAGCTATCGATGGCAGGTTTAGCACGTGGATCAAGCCACGCGGCAACGCCTGGGTGAACTGCCGACCGGAGGCGATTATGCCGCGTGACGTGAGGCGCGCCAGCGAAGGCGCCGAGCCTCAAATCGGATCGAGCGGATAGATCGGCCGCCGCACGTGTTTGAAATTCAGCGCCGCATAGTCCGAGGTGCACACGCCCGTTCCTGCGCATTCGACGACCGCATGCGCCAGCTTCTTCAGGCCCGCGCGCCAGTGGATGCGGCTCTTGAGCATCAGGAAACGCTTCGTCTCGGGCGCGATGCCCAGGGCGGTGAAGGCGGCCAGGTCGTGCGGTTCGACATGGTTCGAGATCACGGCGATCTGCACCTTGCCGGTGTCGAACAAGACACTCGGGCCCATGTCGTTCATCTCGCCGCGCCCCATCGGGCCGCGGTTGCGATAGCGGCCGTCGCTGATCAGGCGCACCCGGCCGGTCACCTGGCGAGGCTCGCCTTTCAACCGAACAGCCGGCATGTCGAGCTTGCCGCCCAGCAGCAGCGTGAGCTCGGCGCCGACGCCTGCCGCGACCATCTGCTGCACGGCGGCGGGGTCGTAGATCGCGAATGCGGCCACGTCTTCCAGGCCCGCGTCGAGGATGGCGCCGAGGACCGTCGTCGTGTCCATGGTTCCGCCCGACGCGCAGTTGTCGCTGTGGTCGAGCAGGATGACAGGCCCGCTGCCGGCAGGCTTGGCGGCGGCCAGCCCCTTGGCGCGCGCCATCGACGCGGGCAGTTGCTCGATCTTGTAGACGAACTTCGCGCGCTGCTCCCAGGCGAGCGCGAGCAGTTCGTCGCACCAGCGCCGCGCCAGGCCGGCGTCGCCGTTGGTCACCACCACCGCCGACAGCCCGGCATACTCGATGTCGGCGTTGGGGAAGCCGACGAAGACGCTGGCGCACAGGGCCCCCTTGGCTTCCATCTCGCGGCAGCGCGCCTGCAGTTCGCGGTTCGGCGAATCGTCAGTGCCCTGGCGCATCACGTGCGGCAGCATGGGCTTGCGGCCGAACGCCATGGTGGGCCGGGCCCGGCCCGCGAGTTGCGCGAAGATCGCGCGGCCGGCACGTGCGCCCGTCTCGTACATGTCGACGTGCGGATAGGTCTGATAACCGGCGATCGCGGTTGCGTGCTGGCCGATCGCATCGTAGAAATTGGTGTGCATGTCCAGCGCCACGCCGATCGGCACGCTCGGCGCGATGGCGCGAATGCGGCGCAGCAACTCGCCTTCGCCGTCCTCGTAAGTCTGCGTCACCATCGCGCCGTGCAGGTCGAGCAGCACGGCGTCGCAGCCCTTCGCGACCGCATCGCAAATGCGCGAGGCGATGTGCTCGAACGCGGCGTCGTGCACTGGGCCGCTGGGCCAGGCGTTCGCCGCGATGGGCAGGGCCACCTCGGCGCCGGCCGCGTCGGCCAGGTCGATGAACGCGGCAATCGCCGCGCCGGTGCCCTGGTAAGCGGCGCGAACCGCGTCGCCTTCCGGCGGCACGCCGCCGCCGGTGGCAAAGCGCGGGAGTGGCGTGGGCACGGGCGAAAACGTGTTCGTCTCGTGCTTCATCTGGGCGATCACAAGTTTCATCGTCGGGCCTCCTGGTGGAGCCCGATTCTGCCGTGTGGCGGCGCCGGCAAAGGCGCGCGCCAAGGGCACCGGGCGGCTCTATGCGTGCGCGGCGCGAGCCGCTGCGGCAGTGCCGGCTGCATCGATCCGCCCGAGAACAGCGAGATCGCTTCGTCTTCGGTGAGCTTCGGCTCCGAGTCGCCCTGCGCCGCGTGCGGGTCGCCCACCGAGAACGGCGCACCCCGCGACCTTCCCCTGGGGCGCGGTGTGAACGGCAAACTCGTCACCGAGTTCCTGCTCGTTCCCTGGGTCGGCGCGCGCATCTACACGCCGCCGCTGCCGAACCAGATCGTGCACGTCAAAGCCGACAAGCCGTTCGA
>JANOLA010000231.1:0-3491 GCA_031419535.1 Burkholderiales bacterium
ATCGGCCGCGCGCCGGTTCGCGCCGCGGTTGGTGCTCGATGAACGCGCGCGGCCCTGGCGAGCCACAGTCCGTCAGTTACCGGTGATCGAACCGCCATCGTTGCCGTTGATCGGGTTGTTCAGGCATGTCGGATGCCCGAAGCCGCTGGCACTGACCCCGGCGACTATGTCCTGAAACATCTTGTCAAAATCGCCGAATACCGGGACTGTGCCAAGTCCAAGCGCTGTTCGCACCTTCCACGCCACAACGTGGTCGGTGCACGAGGTATCCCCCGACACGCCGATCGCGCCGATCTTCTTGCCAGATCGGTACAGAGTCAGCCCGCCGCCGAACACGTTGACACCGCCGATGCGCTTGCCCATCATGGGGTCTCGCGCCGTGCCGAAGTCGGACGCATCGCCGTCGTATGCGACCCTGGCGTCGACCGGGTTGCTTTCCTGCAGCCCGAACAAGCTGCCACCGGGCTGTACCGCGGAGTACAGATTCGCGGTCGAGAGCGACAGCGCTCCGATGCTGAACGAATTCGCTGTGTTCGCCTTTTGTGCGGAGATCACGCGGCTACCGAGCCAGATGTCGGAGGTGACGTTGCCACTT
Source organism: Burkholderiales bacterium (assembly GCA_031419535.1). GTDB lineage: Bacteria > Pseudomonadota > Gammaproteobacteria > Burkholderiales > Burkholderiaceae_C > JAEMQF01. Next base: position 596 of record JANOLA010000231.1, read on the forward strand.
TGCAGCGAAGTCGTGACGGCGCAGACGATGCCGCTGCCATCCACAAGAGTCAGCCACATCGGAAAACCGAGTCCGCCGCTCGGCGTGGCCATCACGTTGGTGAGGTGGGTCTTGAGAGTTGCCGAGACCGAACGCAACTGACCACAGGTATCCGCATAGACCGGAGCAGACAAGGAAGCGGCGACGAGAGCCGCAACGGATGCGAGTTTGAACATGAAAATCCCTTTCGATTGACGGTGAAGGTGCGAAAGGCCTGAATCGGGAGCGTGATCGCCCGACACGGGCCCATGGCGCCGGCCGGACGGGTGCACGGCGCCGCGAGGAGGATGCAGCGCGAGCCCGGCGAAGTCGTGATGGCGCGACGAAACTTGGACGAAGAAACTCCGAACTCCCCGCCCTCACCGCTTCGACGACACCACGATCCCCGCGACGATCAATGCAAACGCCGCTACGTGGTACCACTGCGGCCATTCACCCAGCATCCCGGCCGACAGCAACGCGGCGAACACGGGGGTGAGGTTGCTGAAGAACGCGGCTGCGGCCGGTCCGGCCTCGGCCACGCCCAGACCCCAGCAGCGGTACGCGACGATCGACGGGCCGATGGCGATGTACAGCCATGCCGCCAACAGCCCGGCGCTCCAGGCGATCGGCACCGGCGCGACTTGCGCTTCCACGCCGGCCGCGAGGCTGGCCCACAGCAAACCGAACAGCACCTGCGCGAGCAGAAACTCGGCCCAGTTCCAAGCGGGCCGCATCGCGCCGCGCATCGCTTCGGGCGGGCGGGCGAGCTGCCAGCTGTACAGCGCCCACATCGCGATCGCGACCAGGATGTACAGGTCGCCCGCGACGAGCCGGATTTGCAGCAGCGCTTCCAGGCTGCCGCGCGACAGCACGAACAGCACGCCGACGACCGAGAGTGCCGCGCCGGCCCATTGCCGGGCGCCGATTTTCTCGCCATAAAACATGGCACCGAAGAGCAGCATCCACACCGGCGAGCTCGACGCGATCAGCGTCACGTTGATCGGCGTGCTCGTGTTCAGCGCCAGGTACTGCAGCGCGTTGTAGCTGCCCACCCCGAGCAGCCCGAGCAGCGCCAGATGCTTCCAGCGCGCGGCGATGTCTTGGGGCTTGCGCAAGAGGCGCCAGCCCAAAGGCAGCAGCAGCGCGAGCGCGAGCGACCAGCGCATCGCATTGAGCATCATCGGCGCCACGCTGCCGGTCAGCGCCCGGCCGACGACGGCGTTGCCGGCCCACATCAGCGGCGGCAGGCTCATCAGGAGCGCCAGCCGCGGCGTGATGGGGCTCTTCATGGCGCGGGCGAGGCGATAGCGGAAGGCATCGCCGCGCCGCAGTTCCAGCATTGTTCGAACGGGCCGTCGATCAATTCATGGCAGCTCGCGCAGGCCCAGTGGCGGTGCGGCGGATGGCGCAGCTCATGCAAGAGCGCGCGGGCGCGCTCGAGCTGATCGTCGTCTTGCACCCAGAGTTCGGGCAGCGTCTGGTCCGGCGGCACTTCGCCGGCGATGCTGCTTGCGTACTGGCGCTGCACGGTGGTGGCGATTCCGGCGCCGCTGAGCAGGTCGGCCCACAGCGTGGCGAGGGCGAGATTGGGGGCGCTGAGGAGTCGTTTCACGGAGTCGAGCAAAATCGGCCCAGGGCGGGTGTTCGGGGCCAGCGGTCCCGCACCATACCGCATCATTCACAAACCCAAGGAGAAGACAGCATGAGCCAGATGAGCCCGACGATCCGCATCGATCAAATCGGCGGCCCGGAGATGATGAAACTGGTCGACCTGGCTGTGGGCGAGCCCGGCGCCGGCGAGATTCGCATCCGGCACCACGCTTGCGGCCTGAACTTCATCGACGTCTACCAGCGCACCGGTCTGTACACGCTGCCGTTGCCGTTGTCGCTCGGCATGGAAGGCGCCGGCGTCGTGGAAGCGGTGGGCGCGGGCGTGACGCACTTGAAGGTGGGCGACCGCGCGGCGTATGCGAGCAACCCGCCGGGCAGCTACAGCACGCTTCGCGTGATGCCCGCCAAGACGGTGTGCAAGCTGCCCGATTCGATCTCGTTCGACACCGGCGCGGCGATGATGTTGAAAGGCCTGACCGCACAGTACCTGTTGCGCAAGACGCTGCCGCAAGGCGGCTTGCAAGCGGGAGACTTCATCCTGTTCCACGCCGCTGCCGGTGGTGTGGGCCTGATCGCCTGCCAGTGGGCGAAGGCGCTGGGTTATCAACTCATCGGCACGGCGGGCTCGGACGAAAAATGTGCGCTCGCGCGCGAGCACGGCGCGGCGCACACGGTCAACTACAAGCGCGAAGACTTCACGGCGCGCGTCAAAGAAATCACCGGCGGCGCTGGCGTGAAAGTGGTGTACGACAGCGTCGGCAAAGACACCTGGGACAAGTCGCTCGACTGCCTGCGCCCGTTCGGCCTGATGGCGAGCTTCGGCAACGCGTCGGGGCCGGCGCCGGCGTTCGCGCCCGCATCGCTGGGTGCCAAGGGCTCGCTCTACGTCACGCGCCAGACCCTGTTCACGCACATCGCGACGCGCGAAGCCACGCAGGCGATGGCCGACGATCTGTTCGGCGTGGTCACGAGCGGCAAGGTGAAGATTCGCATCGACCAGCGCTATGCGCTGAAAGACGTGGCGCAGGCGCACCGCGACCTGGAAGCGCGCAAGACGACGGGGTGCAGCATCTTGATTCCGTGAGCCGCGCCGACGCTGACGGCGCTGCGCGATTCACCAAGCGCAGAGCAGTTCGATCGCCTGCCGCCCATTCTTTCGGTACACCGCAAAGTCACGATCCAGCGTCATGATGGGGCTTTGCGGGTGCAGTTCGGCCAAGCGCACCAAGCAGGCATCGGCCAAGGACATCGGAACATCGGCATA
>JANOLA010000232.1:0-6808 GCA_031419535.1 Burkholderiales bacterium
ATACCTGGCCCTGTCGTTCGCCTACCTTGGCGCGGGCGGCGGCGCTGCGGCGGGTACGCCGCTCGAGTTGGGGCCGTTCTACCTGGGCAAAGGGGCGATGTTGATGCTCGCCGGATTGGCCGCGGGCTTCGTCGCACACCAGCTCAAACTCCGGGTCGGCAACGCCTACCGGACGATGCAGGAGCGCCAACGCGTGCTGAGCGCCTTCGGCGAGCAGGTGTCGCCCGCCATCGTTGAGCATTTGCTCAAAGCCGGTCCGCAGATTGCCAGCACCCGCAGCTTTGTGTGCGTCATGTTCATGGACATCCGCAATTTCACGCCGCTGGTCGAAAACAAAACGCCGGAAGAGATCGTGGCCTTGCAGAACGCCGTGTTCGCTGAGGCGATCGACGTCGTCAACCGCCACCACGGCATCATCAACCAGTTTCTCGGCGACGGTTTCATGGCAAGCTTTGGCGCTCCAATCACCACCGGCCGCGATTGCGGCAACGCGCTGGCCGCGGCGCGCGAGCTGGTCGCCGGGATCCGCAGGCTGTCGGACGCCGGACTGATTCCGCCGATCGCGATCGGCATCGGACTGCACGCCGGCGAGGTGGTTTCAGGCAATGTCGGCTCAGCGCTGCGCAAGCAATACTCGATCACCGGCAACGTGGTGATTCTCGCCTCGCGCATCGAGCAGCTCAACAAGGCCTATGGCTCGCAGATCCTCGCCTCAGCAGAGGTGCTGGCCGCCGCCGGCGAGCGGGCGGGCGGCCATGAGACGCTCGGCCCGGTGCACGTCAAAGGCCGAGATGAGCCGATCGAAATCTACCGCCTTGCCTGAGAGCGCCCAGATTCATGCTGCAATCGGTGCCGGACATCTACCGACCATGTCAGCACCCGATCGATCCCCCGCCCTCACCGAACACCCGCCGATTCGCAGCTTCGTCCTGCGCGCGGGCCGCATGGGGCCGGGGCAGGCGCGCGCGCTGGCGGGCCTGGGGCCGCGCTTTGTCTTGCCTTACGGCGCTGAGCCTTGCGACTTCGCTGCGGCCTTCGGCCGCAGCGCGCCGCGCGTGCTGGAGATCGGCTTCGGCATGGGCGACGCCACCGCGGCGATTGCGCAGGCGCTGCCGGAGACGGATTTCATCGGCATCGAAGTGCACCCGCCGGGCGTGGGCGCGCTGCTCAAGCGCATCGGTGAGCTGGGTTTGACGAACCTGCGCCTGATTCAGCACGACGCCGTGGACGTGCTGCGCCAGATGGTGGCGCCGCAATCGCTGGCCGGAATCCACGTGTTCTTCCCCGACCCGTGGCACAAGAAAAAACACAACAAACGGCGCCTGATCCAGCCCGAGTTCACGGAGCTGCTCGCGAGCCGCCTGCGCCCGGGCGGGCGCCTGCACTGCGCGACCGACTGGCAGCCCTACGCCGAGCAGATGCTCGAGGTCTTGTCAGCGCAACCGGCGCTGCGCAACACCGCAGCCGCCTTCGCCGAACGCCCGAGCTACCGCCCGCTCACGAAGTTCGAGAACCGCGGCCTCAAGCTCGGCCACGGCGTGTGGGACCTGGTGTTCGAGAAAATCTGATCCGCTCGAACATCGTGTCTGCGCTCAATCCGCCCAGTGCACGACGCCGGTGTAAGCCGTGACCAGCACCACGATGCCAAACGCAATCCGGTACCACGCGAACGGCTTGAAGTCGTGGCTCGAGATGTAGCGCAGCAGCCAGCGCACGCAGACCCACGCCGACAGAAAACTGAAGACGAGGCCGACGCTGAACAGCGGAATGTCGGCGGCGCTCAGCAGCGCGCGTTCCTTGTACAGGCTGTACGCGCCGGCGCCGATCAGCGTGGGAATCGCCAAGAAGAAGCTGAAATCGGTGGCGCAGCGCCGGCTCAGGCCGAGCAGCATGCCGCCGATGATGGTGGCGCCCGAGCGGCTCGTTCCCGGGATCATCGCAAAGCACTGCACCAGGCCGACTTTCAATGCGTCCCACGGCGTCATGTCGTCGACCGACTCGATGCGCACCTTGCTCGCGCCGCTCGAGCGTCCCTCGGCCCAAAGGATGATGAATCCGCCGATGATGAAGGTGCTGGCCACCACGACCGGCGTGAACAGGTGCGCCTTGATCGCCTTGCCGAACAGCAGGCCGAGCACGACCGCCGGAAAGAACGCGATGCCGACGTTGAGTGCAAAGCGCCGCGCCTTTGCGTCATTGCCCAGACCCAGCATCGTCGAGCGCAGCTTCTGCCAGTAGACGATCATCACGGCGACGATGGCGCCGGTCTGGATCGCGATGTCGAACACCTTGCTCTTGTCGTCATGAAATCCGAGCAGCGAGCCAGCCAGGATCAGATGGCCGGTGCTGGAAATCGGCAAGAACTCGGTGAGACCTTCGACGATGCCCATCAGCATCGCCTTCACGAACAAGGTGAAGTCCACGAGGCGCGATCAGGACGGCAGCGCCGCCGTCACCACCATCTCCACTTTCCACTGCGCTCGCGCGAGCCGCGCCTGCACGGTGGCGCGCGGGGGCGCGTCGCCGGGCTCGACCCAATCGTCCCAGATCGAATTCATGGCGTCGAAGTCGGCGATGTCGGCGAGAAAAATCTCGCAGCGCAGGATGTGGGCGCGGTCGGTGCCGGCCTCGACGAGCAACTTGTCGATCGCGGCGAGCACCTGCGTCGTCTGGCCGCGAATGTCTTGTGACGCATCGCCGGCAATCTGCCCGGCGAGGTACACCGTGCCGTTGTGAATCGCCATTTCCGACATGCGGTCGCCAACGTGGTAGCGCCTGACTGCGTGGGTCATTTCTTTTTTCCTGATTTCTGGCCGTGTTTGGACTCGTGCCCGTGATGGTGCTTGTGGTCGTGCCGCGCTGGCGCGGCTTGCGCCTGCGCAGCCGCGTGCGCCGCGCCTGCCTTGCCTTGCCCGATCTTGCTCTCCGTGCCCTTGAACAGCTTTTGAATGTTGGCGCTGTGGCGCCAGACCAGCAGCAGGCCCATCACGGTGATCGAGAACGCGGCCGCGCCGCCGCCCCAGATCAGCAGTTGGTAAAACGGCGCGAACACGGCGCACACGATCGCCGCGAGCGACGAGTAGCGCAAGAACGCCGCAATGATGACCCAGGTGGTCACGGTCGCGAGGCCCAGCAAGGGGTTGAGGCCGAAGATCGCGCCGGCCGCGGTGGCCACGCCCTTGCCGCCCTGGAACTTGAAGAACACCGGCCACAGATGGCCGAGAAACGCTGCCAGCGCCGCGGCGGCCATCGTGCCCGGCCCAAGGCCGAAACGCTCGCCGAACAATTGCACCAGCAGCACCGGCACGTAGCCCTTCAGCGCGTCAAGCAGCAGCGTCAGCACCGCCGCGCCCTTGTTCCCCGAGCGCAGCACATTCGTGGCGCCCGGGTTGCCCGAGCCATAGGTGCGCGGGTCGCTCAGGCCGAATGCGCGGCTGACGATGACCGCGAACGACAGCGATCCGATCAGGTAGGCGGCGAGCGTCGCGAGCAGTGGGTTGAGATAGGGCATGGTCTGAAGAAGCGCTGCTCACGAACGAAGTGAAAGCGAGGCGCGCACGGTTGTGCCTATTCTGCCTGCACCGCGCCACGATGCCGTTGCCGCGACGTTTTGCGCCGACGGGTGCACGCGAGAAGGTGTCACATGCGAGCACCGAGCGAGGGCAGGCGGCCCGGGGCACGTTCTCCGGCCCACGCTCGCGGGGCGCCACGGGAGCCTGCAACGGCCAGCGCCATCAACACAGCCTGTGCCCTGGCAATGCTTGGTGCCCACCGCGAATGGGGCCTGCGAACGTACCCCGAGCCCCCTGCCCCGGCACAGAGGTGGCATGCAAAGACGTGCCATGCCACCGCCCTGCCGCCCGGACGCTCGCACGCCGTCCGCCGTCCGCCTGGAAGCGCCCTACTGCGCCGGGTCGCGGTTCGTCCAGCGCACCGCGTCGATCGCCGCCAGCAGCTCCGGCGCCAGCTTCGTGCCCCAGGCGGCCACGTTTTCCTCGAGCTGCGCCAGCGTGGTGACGCCGATGATCGTGCTCGCCACACGCCAACTGGTGTAGCAAAACGCCAGCGCCATGCGGGTGGGCGTCAAGCCATGTTCGCGCGCCAGTGCGTTGTACTTGCGCGCCGCGGCCAAGGCCTCCGGCCGGCCCCAGCGCTGCTTGCGAACCGACTCGTAGCGGGCGATGCGCCCGCCGTTCGCGTCGGGCTCGAAGCCTGCCGTGTCGTACTTGCCGCTGAGCATGCCAAACCCCAGCGGCGAGTAGCCGAGCAGCGACACGCTGCTGCGGTGCAGGGTTTCATCGAGCCCGTTGTCGACCACGCGGTTCACCAGCGCGTAGGGGTTTTGCAGGCTCACGATGCGCGGCAGCCCATGCTGTTCGGCGATGCGCACGAATTCGCCCACACCCCACGGCGTTTCGTTGGACACGCCCACGTGGCGCACCTTGCCGGCCTTCACCAACCCGGCCAGCGCCTCGAGTTGCGCGTGGATGCTCGTGAATTCGGCGTCTTTCGCGGGGTCGAAATACAGGCCGCCGAACAGCGGCGTGTTGCGGATCGGCCAGTGGATCTGGTACAGGTCGATTGTCTCGGTCTTCAGCCGCGCGAGTGAGTCGTCGCAAGCTTGCACGAAGTCGTCCTTGCTGACGTTCGCTTTGCCGCCGCGCACCCAGTCCATGCCGCGCGCCGGGCCGGCGATCTTGGTCGCGAGCACGATCTTGGCGCGCGCGCCCGGCCGCGCCGCGAGCCAATTGCCGATGAAACGCTCGGTGGCGCCGTAGGTTTCGCGCCGGGTCGGAACCGAATACACCTCGGCGGTGTCGATGAAATTGATGCCCAGCTCGAGCGAGCGGTCCAGAATGCGGTGCGCCGCGGCCTCGTCGACCTGCTCGCCGAAGGTCATCGTGCCCAGGCAAATCGGCGTCACGCGAAGGCTGCTTGGGCCCAGCGGCACGAGTGAGGAGTGGAGTGACGCTGCTGCGCTCATGGGCGGGCAGTGTAGCGGCGAGCCTGCCGCCGTTGAGCGGCCTTTGGCGGCGACACGCGGCTCGTGTACGCTTGGCACCCTTCGCATCGAGACGCTCCTTCACCGCACTGCTGAGAGCCTGAGCCGGAACCCGCATGACAACCCTTCGCGCCTTTGTCGCCGCCCTGGCACTCGTGGTGCTGGCTTGGCCGGGCCTGGTGCGGGCGCAACTTGCCGACCCCTGGAAAGACTGGCTCAGCGCAGACAGCGCGCATTTCCGCGTGCACTACCGCGCCGAGCACCGCGCCCAGGCCGAGCGAGCGATTCTGGCCGCCGAACGCGCCTACCCGAAGGTCACCGCCTTGCTGCAATGGCAGCCGCGCGGCCGTACCGAGATCGCGCTGTTCAACGAATTCGACTTGCCCAACGGTTTCGCGACACCGCTGCCGTACAACATGATCGGCGTGTTCCTCGCGCCGAACGACGACGGCCAACTGCTCGACAACTCGGCCTGGCTCGACCTGCTGCTGACGCACGAGTTCACGCATGTCGTGCACCTGGACAAGGCGAACGGCGCGTCGCAAGGCCTGCAGAACATCTTCGGCCGTGTGCCCTGGCTGTTCCCGAACCTGTTCCAGCCGACCTGGGCGCTCGAAGGCCTGGCCACCTACGTCGAGAGCGATCCCGCCACGGGCCGAGGGCGCTTGCGCAGCCCCTTGTTCGAAGCCCAGTTGCGCGCCCAGGCGGGCAGCGGGTTTGCGTCGCTCGCCGAGCTCAACTCCGACGGGCGCTCGTTGCCGATCACGAAGAACTACCTCTACGGTGCCTACTTCTTCGACTTCCTCGCGCGCCGCCACGGGGCCGACGCGATTGCGAAGGTCGTCGAACGCTACAGCGGCAACTTTCCCTTCGTGCCGCGCCTGCAAAGCAGCCCGATCGAGGCCACCGGCAAGACGATGGAGGCGCTGTGGGACGAGTTCCTCGCCGACCTGGCGCAGCAGGTCGACCTTCGCGCGGGCGACTTGCGGCGCCAGCCTCAGGCCGCCGGCCAGGCGGTGGCGGGCCCGCTGTTCGACATTTCGGCGATCGTGGCGCTGCCCAGCGGCGCGGCGCTGGCGGTGCTGGACGACGGCGTGCGCGCGCCGCACCTGGTGCGCGTGGCGAGCGACGGCACGCAGCAGAAACTGCGCCGCGTGAACCGCGGCACGCGCCTGTCGGCCACGCCCGACGGCCGCGTGCTCGCGATGCAGCCCGACATCTGCGAAGGCCACTACCTCGTCTATGACGTGTACCGGCTCGACGCCGAACGCTCGCTGACTCAGCTCACCTCGTGCGCGCGGCTGCGCCGGGCCGTGCAAGCCGGCGAGAGCATCTTCGCGATCCAGCACGACGCCGGCTTGACCCGGCTGCTGGAACTCGACGCCGCCGGCCACGAGACGCGCGTGCTGGTGCCAGCTGTTGCCGACACCGACCTGATCGATGTGGCGGCCAGCCCCGATGGCCGGCGCGTGCAGTACATCGCCAAGCGAGAAGGCGACTGGCGCGTGTTCGAACTCGACCTGACCGCGTCAAACCCGGCGCCAGACACCGCGCGGAACGCCTCACCGAACGCCGCACCGAACGCCTTGCCGAACGTCTCACAAAACATCGCGCCGCGCCTGCTGGCACGCCTGAGCGCTCCCGTGCACGGCCTGCGCCACGGCGCGGCGGGGCTGGAGTGGATTGCCGCGCACGACGGCGTGTACAACGTGTGGCGCCTCAGCGGGAATACGCTGCAGCGGCTGACGCACAGCCACACCAGCATCGTCGCGCACAGCGGCAGCCTGCCCGACGGCTCGACGTGGC
>JANOLA010000233.1:0-5849 GCA_031419535.1 Burkholderiales bacterium
CGCTCGGCCAGCAGCCCGAGGTATTGGACGGCGAACGCCGCCCCCAGCAGCGCGACGGACGCATTTTGCAGGCCCAGCCACAGGCACGCCGGCGGCACGGCGAACGCGGTGACGATGAAGCCCCATTTCACGTGGCGCAGGACACCGGCGCCGCGGCCGTGGAAGAACTCGCGCGTATTGAACGAGCTTCCCATGAAGCCTTGCGACTTCTGCACCACGAGCGGGTGTTTGACGCCGATCGCCGATTGCACGGTCGACAAGGGCTTGAGCCTGGCGTTGCGCCGCAGAGTCATCGCGCGCGAAGCGGCGCCGAGCGCGGTGAGCCCAATAGCCCACGCGGCGAGGAACCCCACATGCCGCGGCGTGCTGAACGCGGCTAGAGCGGTGGCCAGCGTGAAGCCCGACGCCATGCCGAGCAGCGTGAAGTTGACCAGTGTCCACGGCGTGTGCCATTCGGCGAGGAAACGCAGGCACGCGTAGATCATTGCGGTGCTGACGAACAGTGCGAAGGCGAGCAGGCTGCCGAGCACGCCGACCGCGAGGCTGGCGTCCACGGCGATGGCGCTGCCGGGCGCGGGCAACGGCGCCGGATTGAACAGGTGCAGCGCGCCGTACAGGGCGACGCTCGCCATGAACGCCGGCAACACGATCACCTCGCGAGCGAGCCACGAGGTGCGCCACATCGTCGCGGTGCGCCAGGCGCGCTCGGGGCGGCCGAGGTGGAAGAACGAGGCGAGCAAACCCGCGCCGAGACCCATCAGCGCGAGCACGCTGCCTGCCACGTAGAACTGCGACGACGGCGGCTGCGGCAGCAGGCCGAGCAGCGCCTGCGCCTGCACCGAAACGAGTGCGATGAACAGGCCTTGCCCGGCGCCGATCAAGGTGGTGAGGAAGATGACGGAGAAGGCGGGGTTCATGGGCAGGATCGGCGGGCGGTGCGAGAGCAGCGGGTTACCACGTCGTCGCGTCGTCCAGCGTCGGCGTGCCCGGCGCCGGCTTGGGCAAGTGCCCATCGATGCGCAGCGGATTGTCGGCGCGCACGAGCTCGTCTTGATGAATGCGGATTCGGGTCGGGCGCCTGGGCAGATAGTGGTTCGCCGGCTTCGTGCCCCACTCGGGCATCAGCGCGTAGCCGCCCTGTTCGCGGATCGCGCGCGACGCGTCGGACGCCGGGTCGTGGATGTCGCCGAAGATGCGCGCCGAGGTCGGGCAGGCCATCACGCACGCCGGCTTGCGCTCGGCCTCGGGCAGTGTCTTGTCGTAGATGCGGTCCACGCACAGAGTGCACTTCTTCATCACCTTCTGCTGCTCGTCGAGTTCGCGCGCGCCGTACGGGCAGGCCCAGGCGCAGTACTTGCAGCCGATGCATTTGTCGTAGTCGACGAGCACGATGCCGTCGCTCTCGCGCTTGTACGACGCGCCGGTGGGACACACCGGCACGCACGGCGGGTCTTCGCAATGCAGGCACGACTTCGGGAAGTGCACCGTCTCGGTGTTCGGAAATTCACCGATCTCGAAGGTCTGCACGCGGTTGAAGAAGGTGCCGCTCGGGTCGGCGCCGTACGGGTTGTCGTCCGACAGCGGGCCCGCCGCACCCTGCGTGTTCCATTCCTTGCAGCTCGTGACGCAGGCCTGGCAGCCGACGCAGACGTTCAGGTCGATGACGAGGGCGAGTTGCACGGCGCTCATTTGCCGATCCCTGTGAGCCGCGCCGCGCCGCGCCCTAAGGCGGCGAGCAGGCCCGGGCGCTTTTCCATTCCCGGGTAGAGCTTCATCGGCTCGAACTGCGGTTGACTGACCTCGTCGTTCTGGTCGTCGCACTTGAAGATGCGAACCCGCACGTCGTACCACCCGGCCTGGCCGGTGATCGGGTCGGAGTTGGACACTTTCATGCTGCCGTGGTCGGCAGGCAGCTCTTCCGAAATCAAGTGGTTCAACAGGAATCCACGCCGCGATTCGTTCGCTCCGGGTTCGAGGTTCCACGCGCCGGAAGCCTTGCCGATCGCATTCCAGGTCCACACCGTGCCCGGCTCCACCGCATTGGACAACCCCGCCTGACAGCGCACCTTGCCCCATTGCGACTCGACCCAGATCCAGTCCTTGTCCGCAATGCCGAGGGTGGCTGCGGTCTGCGCGTTGACGAACAGCACGTTGTGGGTGTGGATCTGGCGCAGCCAGGCGTTTTGCGAATCCCATGAGTGGTACATCGCCATCGGCCGCTGCGTGATCGCGGCGAGCGGGTACTTGTGCTTGTCGGTCACATGCGCTTCGAGCGGCTCGTAGTAGAACGGCAGCGGGTCGAAGTAGGTGGCGATGCGCTTCTTCAGGTGCTCCGGCGGCTTGCGCGTCAAGCCCTTGCCCAACGCGGCGCTGCGAAAGTGCTGCAGCACTTCGGAATAGATGTGGATCAGGATCGGCTCCGCGTAGCGCGTGATGCGGTTCGCGCGCGACCACTCCAGATAGCCCTGGTTCCAATTGCGCATGTACTGAAAGCTGCGCGGCAACTCGTGGTGGTAGACGCAGTTGTTCTGTTCATACATTTCCCATTGGCGCGGGTTCGGCTCGCCGATCAGAAACTTCTCGCCGCCCTTGCCCCGCCAGCCCGACAGGAAACCGATTCCCGAGCCGGGCTCGGTCTCCCAGTTGACGATGAAGTCCGGGTAGTCGCGGTACTTGCGCCGGCCCTCTTTCGTCACGAAGGTCGGCAGCTTGAGCCGCGTGCCCAGTTCGATCAGCACTTCCTGGAATGGCTTGCAATCACCCGTCACCGGCAGAACGGGAATGCGCACCGAATCGGTCGGGCCCTCGAATTCCGAGATCGGCCGATCGAGCATCGACATCACGTCGTGCCGTTCCAGATACGTCGTGTCGGGCAGGATCAGATCGGCGAACGCCGTCGTCTCGGAGTGGAACGCATCGGCGACGACGAGGAACGGGATCTTGTAGTCGCCGTCCACGTGCTTGTCGTTCAGCATCTCGCGCACGGCCTGCGTGTTCATCGTCGAGTTCCACGCCATGTTGGCCATGAAGATCAGCAGCGTGTCGATGCGGTACGGGTCGCCGCGCCACGCGTTGGTGATCACGTTGTGCATCAGGCCGTGGACCGAGAGCGGGTACTCCCACGAAAACGCCTTGTCGATTCGCACCGGGCTGCCGTCGTCGTTGACAAACAGGTCGTCCGGATCCGCCGGCCAGCCCAGCGCCATGCCATCGAGTGGGCGGTTAGGCTGAACCGCACGCTGGTCGTTCGGCGTGCGCGCGCAAGGCGGAATCGGCCGCGGGAACGGCGCCTTGTGGCGGAATCCCCCGGGCCGGTCGATCGTGCCGAGCAACGACATCAGAATCCCCAACGCCCGCACCGTCTGAAAGCCGTTCGAGTGCGCCGCCAAGCCGCGCATCGCGTGGAAAGCGACCGGGTTGCCCGTCACCGTGTCGTGCTCGTTGCCCCAGGCGTCGGTCCACGCGATCGGCAGCTCGATTCTCTGGTCGCGCGCGGTCACGCCCATCTCGTGCGCGAGGCGGCGGATGTTTTCCGCCGGGATGCCGGTGATCTGCGCGGCCCACTCGGGCGTGTAGTCCTTGACGCGGTCTTGCAGCAACTGGAACGCCGGTTTCACGGGCGTGCCGTCTTTGAGCTTGAATTCGCCCACGAGCGAAGGGTCGGCGCCGGGTGCGTGCGAGACCACCGCCTGGTTCGTGTGCCGGTCCCACCAGAGTTTGTTCTGCGGGTCGTAGCAGGCTTCTTCGTGCGGGATCTCGGTGCGAACGAACATGCCGAACTCGTCTTCGTTCGAGTCCAGGTTCACCAGTTCGCCGGCGTTCGTGTACTGGACGACGAACTCGCGGTCGTACAGGCCCTTGGCGAGGATCTCGTGAATCACCGCGAGCAGGAACGCACCGTCGGTGCCGGGGCGAATCGGCACCCATTCGTCGGCGATGGCCGAGTAGCCGGTGCGCACCGGATTGATCGACACGAAACGCCCGCCGTCGCGCTTGAACTTGGCGAGCGCGATCTTCATCGGGTTGCTGTGGTGGTCTTCGGCGGTGCCGATCATCACGAAGAGCTTGGCGCGGTCCAGGTCCGGCCCGCCGAATTCCCAGAACGAGCCGCCGATCGTGTAGATCATTCCGGCGGCCATGTTCACCGAACAAAAGCCGCCGTGCGCGGCGTCGTTGGGCGTGCCGAACTGGCGCGCGAACAGGCCGGTCAGCGCCTGCATCTGGTCGCGCCCGGTGAAGAGGGCAAACTTCTTCGGGTCGGTTGCGCGAATCTTCGACAGCCGTTCAGTCAACATGCTGAACGCTTCTTCCCATTCGATCTCTTCGAAGTCGCCCGCGCCGCGCTCGGTGCCGGCCTTGCGCCGCAGCGGTTTGCTCAGGCGCGCCGGCGAATACTGCTTCATCGCGCCCGCCGCGCCCTTCGCGCAGATCACGCCTTGATTGATCGGGTGCGCCGGGTTGCCGTCGATGTAGCGAATCTTGCCGTCGCGCAGGTGCACGCGAATGCCGCAACGGCAGGCGCACATGTAGCAGGTGGTGTGCCGCGTTTCGCGCACGGCGCCTGCGTGCGGGTCTTGGAGCGGATCGTGCAGGGGGGTGTTAGGCATCTGGGGACTGGGTTCAGCGGATGCGTGCGGCGGCCACGCGGTCGCGGCGCATGCGCAAGATCGGCATCATCGGCGATTAGGCGCGGAACAGGGCCACCGAGTCCACTCCCGTGAAGGCGTAGAGTGAGCTACCTGCAAGGGTGATTTCATCGGTAGGCCAGTTCGTGGCCTGCCAAGTCGGAGTCGCGTCGCGTGCACGAGGCGCTGGTCGGCCGTTCGCACCCCGCTTGCCTTCACTGGGCATCCGCGCGCCACAACTGCTGCTGCGCAAGTTCGGCATGCCCAAAAATCGGGCCACGCCCGAGCAGGGCCTACGGCTTCTTTGGCGTCTTGTACAGCGCTTCCTTCTGGAACGGCTTCCAGATGGTTTCGTAACCGACGAAGCCCTTTTCGTTCGGCGCCATCTGCCGCGTTGTCAGATAGCGCGCAATGCCGTCAGGAACCTTGGCAGGGGGGGGCTTGTGCTCGCTCATATGTCACCTTGTCTGCTATGAAGTAAGGAGTGCAAGTGCAATCAAATAGGGCCGAAGTTCGTCCGATGCCATTCAAAACCGCCGCTCAAACAGGCCTCAAAAGCGCCGGGTCGATAGCGGCGCCCGCAGTGATCGCCCCACCCGTTCTTGTCTCTGCATCAGTTGCGTCGCGCACCGTCAATATCTCGAGCGTGAAGACGACCTCTCTGCCGCGCAGCGGATTGTTGCCGTCGACCGTCAGTTTCTCGTCGTCCACATGCGTCACGAGAAAGCTGCGGGTCTGTCCCTTGTCATTCTCCATGAGGATGGAGGTGCCGACTTGCCGATACTCCTCGGGCACGTTTTCGATGTTGTCGGAAAAAACCAGCGACTCGTCCCTGGGTCCGAAGATCTGGTTGCCATCGATGATGACTTCAATCACCTCGCCGGCGCACTTGCCCTCGAGCTCCCTGTGCACCGAAGGCGCCAGAATTTCGTTGTGGCCGTGAACATAGCCCAGCGGGAACTCGACCCGGGTGAGCACATGCCCCAACTTCCTGTCGGTCACCTTGTAGGTCAGCTCGACGAACTTGCCGTCTCGAATGGCTTCGCCCACGTCAAGTCCCGACGAAAATTTAGAAGATGGATGCACCGAAAATCCTGACCTTTCCGTCTTCATAGCCCAGGACCAGTCTGCCAAGCCACTCGCCCGGCTTCTTGGTGCTGCGCTGGCGGTAGAGAACCGTCACATGTTCGCCGCGGCGGATGATGCCCAGCGAGTCGACATGCG
>JANOLA010000234.1:0-2438 GCA_031419535.1 Burkholderiales bacterium
TTGGGCACAGCCGAAGTGGAGTTCGTGTCGCGTTCTTCTCGCCGGCTCAGGATCTCGGGCCTTCATCCCGGGGACGCGAGTTCGAATCTCGCACGCGAAGCCAGCAATTTGAACCCTCGTCGAGCTTGCTTCGAGGGTGGAAATCGGCCGCAACGATAGGGCGGCGCCGGAACCCGTGACCGGATGGAAATTGCCTCGTTAGCTCAGTTGGAATCAGAGCGCCGGCCTACGAAGCCGGAAGTCGCACGTTCGAGTCGTGCACGAGGCGCCAGTTCGTGCGCTTGGGCGTGGCCGTAGCTCAACGGCAGAGCTGCGGGATGTGACCCCGCCGGTGCCGGTTCGATTCCGGCCGGTCACCCCCAAGCGCATGTGCAACCCGCGCGTCGCGAACTCGAGCGGCAGAGTACCGGGCTCTTACCCCGGACGGTCAGGGTTTGAGCCCCTGGCGACGCACCACATCCACCCCCTCGTGGCGGAATCGGCAGACGCGCCGGTCTCAGAAACCGGTGCCCGCAGGGCATGTCCGTTCAACCCGGACCGAGGGGACCAACACAACGACTGTCCGATAGCTCAGCGGCAGAGCAGCGCCCTCATAGGCGAAGGCCGGTGGATCGCGCCCACCTCGGACGACCAACGAAAAATCATCGATCCTCAACCCTCAAGGAGAAGAAACATGAAACCGTTCGGCCAAGACGAACCCTGCTTTCGAGGTCACAAGCAAGCGACGCAAAGGCTTCCCATCTGAGATGGGTGTCAAACGCGGTGAGCGCATCGTGCACGGCACGAAGGAGCTGGCCGAGAAGCTCGGCCGCAATGACCCATGCCCCTGCGGCTCCGCGAGGCCGTTTCAAGCGCTGCTGCATGCGCAGCGGTGGCTTTTGACGGCGTCAATCGCGATCACTATGAACGCTGATGCGGTGTAGTCGAGCGGTCTCAGACACCAGCCTTTGAAGCTGGGGACGTTGGTTCAAATCCAACCGCCGCTGCCATCTGCAATCCGAACCATGAACCGGCCGCGCAAAGGAGGCCATGCCATGCACCATCGACAAACCTGTCACGTCCTGCAACTCGACATCCAGGGCACGCCGCAGGCGTGGATCTCGCTCGAGCACGCGGCTGTGCATGTGGCCACGAACTCGGTCGCGTGGGTCGATGGCCATGGGCCGCTGGCCACGCTGCGTGGCGGCTTCAATGTCGCGCGCGGCCGGCAGTCGTGCATCGACGTGCACCCGATCATGGCCTTGCACGGCGCGTCCAAGGTCAACCTGTTCGATGTGATTCCGGCGTTCAGCAAGGCCAAGCTGTTCCGGCGCGACCGGATGACGTGTGCGTACTGCGGCGAGCGCTTTGCGGACGGCGATCTGCAATGCGAGCACATCGTGCCGCAGTCGCGCGGCGGGCGCTGGACCTGGATGAACCTGGTCGCCGCGTGCGCGCTGTGCAACGGCCGCAAGGCAGACCGTACGCCGGAGCAGGCGCGCATGCCGCTGCTGTACCTGCCGTATGTGCCGAGCCGGTTCGAGGATTTCTTGCTCGAAGGCCGGAACATCCGCGCCGACGTGCATGAGTGGCTGGCCATGCGCCTGCCGAAGGAATCGCGCCTGAGTTGATGGCAGCTCAGGCGCCAAACGAGTCTGCTGTGAAAGGCGAACGCTCACAGGTCAGGGGTTCGGGCCGAGTTCAAGGCAAGGCCTGCCCCGCCGGTGTGCGGCATCCGGATTCGTCCGTGGGTGCCGCACATGCCGCGCCGCTGGAAACAGCCGATGCGGTCATCAGGGTTGCACCGTTAGGTGCCCGGTCGAAAGACCACCGCCGAACGCGTGCAGCGGGGTGGCGTGCATCAAGGGCAAGGCTTGCCTTGCTCGAAGTGCGCGAAACCCACGGCACGTCAGCAGTGGCGGCCCGGCATCGAGCCCGCCCGGCCCGCGCCCACGGCCAGCCGAAGTTGCTTGTCTATCAAGCAGCCGACGCGCACCGTGAAGCCCGGTCCACGGCACTCGCGTGCCCACCGCCACCGCTGTAACGGCACCCTTTTCCCAACATGCATGACAACAAGGAGAACCATCATGCAATTCAAGCGCGTCACTGTGAAGAAGAACGAGCGCGGCGTGTTGCTGCGCAATGGCGACTTCGAGCGCGTGCTGCAACCCGGCACGCACTGGCTGTTCGCCGCCATCGACCGCTTGCGCGTCGAGACTTTTGCGCTGGAGGCGCCCGCGTTCGCGCACGGCCTGGCCGACTACCTGATGGCCAAGGAGCCCGAGGTCGTCGCGGCCGAGTTCCTGCGCGTGGAACTCAGCGAAACCCAGGTCGGCCTGCGCACCGAGAACGGCGTGCTCGTCGAAGTGCTCGCCCCCGCGACGCGGCGCCTGTACTGGAAGGGCCAGGTCGACGTGTGCGTGGCAATCATCGACATTGCCGCTTCCGCCGAAGTGCCC
>JANOLA010000235.1:0-5050 GCA_031419535.1 Burkholderiales bacterium
GCGGGCGATCGCTCAGGCAGGCAACGCTGAGGTTGTGCAACGGAGGCAGCAAGTACTTCCAGCCCCCCTTCGACTCACGATTCCAATACTCGAGCGAGGCCGGCTCATTGCTGGGCATCGGCATCAGGCAAAGACCCCCGGCCAACCCAGCATCGCCTTGAAATGACCCCAACTCACATAGCGTTCCACCGCAAGGCGGCGCAACTCGAACAGTGCGGCGCCCACGTGGGCGTTGACGCCGGACTCATAAGACAAGCCGATGCGATAGCCGCATGCCTTGGCTTCCTGAATCACCCGTTCATCGTAAGCGCCGACCTTTCCCACCGGATAGGCCAGCGTGTCGGCGGCCTGTCCGGTGCATGAACGGATTCGCTCTCTCGAGGCCGCCAGCTCCTGGTGAATCTCCGCCGCGTCGAGCCGGGAAAGAATCGGGTGGCTCACGGTATGCGAGCCAAACTCGATTCGAGCCGCACCCATCTCGCGGACTTCTTCCCATGTCATCGCACTGCGCCGACTCGAAACTTCGAGCGGCACATGCCTGGACAGCAGATCTTCAAGCTCCGCCAGTGCTGCCAGGCGGCCTCCGTCGGGTTCGAGCTTGAGCCGGTTCAGAACTTCGCCGGTCACCTGGCGTCGCTGCGAGACATCACCCAGCGACGTGACGTAGCCGAGCTGGCCGAGCTTGAAGGGTCCGGGAGGCGCGAAGTACAGCAACTGCGCGACCCGGTCGAACCAGAACGGCGTGTGCGGAGCGTCGATGTAGGCGGTGGACAGGAAAATCGTTGCCGGCATGCCGAGCGCCTTGAGCACCGGGAAGGCGTGGGTGTAGTTGTCGACGTGCCCATCGTCGAAGGTGACGACGAGGCTGCGGCGGGGAAACGCCGACTGACGGTCGAGCAGATCGCGCACCTCGCTCAAACTGAGCACGCTGAAATGCCCGCGTACGAAGCGCATCTGGCGTTCAAACTCGGCGACGCTAGCGCTGACAAGCTCCGGATCGCCTGGAAACTGACTCTCGTCGCCGATGTCGAGGATGCGGTGATAGGCAAGGATCGTCAGACTCCGTGGGCCACTCGGGGCAAATCTCAACGCCACGGTCGCCAGTCCCGATCTGCCCAACGCGTCTCCCAGCAGCGCCTTCTTTCCTCTCACGATGCGGTCCAATGGCGCGCTGGCGCCGACGGCCTATCCTGGTTCACGGTGCGTCATTCGGGTCAGACGACGGCCAGCTCGGACTCTGCCTGCGCGCGTATCGCCTCGGCCGGACTGTTGGCGCCAGCCGGAACGGGCCTCGAAAGCCAATTGATCAAGTGGCTCGCAATGCGCATCGCGGTTCCGCTGTCCCAATAGTCGGGCGACGAGGTACTCGACGCGTGCGCGCCGAGCAAGCGGCGAAACTCTGCAATGCCCGCAGATCCGCTCGACGCCGGGCGCGGCTCCGCAAGGGCGCCCACGCGATGCAGCGACAGATCTTCAGCGAGGATCAAGGTCGCCGCGGTCATCGCCTTCGATTCCTCCAACCACGGCCCCTGCATCCGGGCAATGGCGCACTTTGCTCCCCGCAGGAGCCGCAGGGCCGGCGCAATTCCACCGACCTCGACGGGGCGCAGACCCGATGCCGCGATGCGCTTGTCGCGATGCAATTTTTCGAGCGGCGCCATTCCTTTGGGCGGCAAAAGCCAGATCAGTCGAGTCTCTTGGCTCAGGTCGCAAAAGAGGTCGACCGCGTCGGTCAAGTCGCTCAGATTCGTGAATCCCGTTGAGGGATCGATCGTGATCACGCCGTATGCGCCAGCCGTGAGGTCGACGCCGATGTTCGACGATCCGCCGGTCGAGTGCCCGGCCTGAGCCGCCAAAGCGCCGTTGAGCGCTTCGCGATCCAGGCTACCCACGCTCTGGACCCGGTCCAGGCGAATCCCTTCTCGATACAGAGCGTAGAAGGCCTCGGCCGAATCGGTGTAGTTGATATCGGAGATTCTCTCGATGAGAACTGCGTTCGCGTCCGAGTTCAAGGCGTGATGCGAAGCTCGGCGCCCCGAACCCGCACGAAGCAACGGAACACCCCGCTTGCGAGTCAGCAATCCGCAAGTGAAATCCGCATCCGAACTGCCGAGCACCATCACAGCTTGCGGCTGAAACTCCGTGAGCAAGGCATCGAATGCCCCGAGAGCGATCGACGAACGCGCGGCGAATGACTCGCGCCCAACACCCAGGTGAATCGCCATCTCGGGCAGGGGCAGTTTCAGTTCCCCCAAGTCGCCAATGCCCAAATCGGTTTCAGCTCCAGCGTGGACCGCAATCACGCGCGGCAGACTCGGAAAGGACTCGAAGGCGCGAGCCAGAACCCCCGCCATCAGGTAGCCCGCCGGCGAATCGATGAGGCAGACGAGTGGCCGACCAACGGCCGCCGGCCGATGCAACCGCCGGGTGATCGGCTGCGGCGAGCGTGCGTGAAAATTCTTCGACGGCGAAGGACCGTCTGTCGTCGATGGAGCGTCTTGAGCAGCCTCGTTGTCCGTCGATTCGCGATTGAGGGCGGCCGCGTTCGATGGAGCGGTGGTCGGCCGCGCACGAAATGCCGAATCGGGTGCCGCGGCGCCTGCCCCCTGAATGGGCGGGGCACCGGCGACGGCAGCCGGGGGCGGAGGCGTGTCTTGCGGCACTGGCTCTGAAACCGCCTCGCCGATTTCATTCTTGAGTTCGAGCGCCGTCTCGTCAACCATCCCGATCGACAAACGCGTGGCGTTCGAGAGGAAGGCACCGAGCAACAATCGATTGCACAGCCGATTGATTCGGCGTGGAACGCCTCCCGTCCAGTGATGGATGCGGTCAAGAGCGTTGTCTGCGAATTGCGGCGAAGTACCCTTCCACCCGACCAGGCGCAGGCGGTGCTCGACGTAGGCCCGGGTTTCCGCCTTGTCGAGTGGCCCAAGGTGGCACGACGCAATGACTCGCTGGCGCAGTTGTTCCATCGACTTGGACTGAAGCAGGCCGCGCAATTCGGGCTGGCCGACGAGAAAGCTCTGCAGCAGGCCGTGGTTGCCGAGCTGGAAGTTCGACAACATGCGCAATTCCTCGACCGCTTCGTGGTTGAGGTTTTGCGCTTCGTCGATGATCAGCAGGGCGCGCCGGCCCTTCGCGGCCAGCCCTGTCAGGAAGGCCTCGAGACTTGCGATCAAATGGGCCTTGGACGTCTTGCTCGATGCGACGCCGAACGCAATCAGGATCGCGTGCAACAAGTCGTTCGACTGAAGCTGCGTACTCACCACCTGCGCCGCGACGACCTTGGTGGGGTCCAAGCCGTCGAGCAAGGTTCGCACGAGGGTTGTCTTGCCGGCGCCGATTTCGCCCGTCACGACGATGAAACCTTCGCCCTGGTGCGAGCCGAACTTCAGATACGACAAGGCATTGCGGTGGCCGCGGCTGTCGAAGTAGAAGGATGGGTCGGGATTCAGCTGAAACGGCGGGCTGCTGAAACCGAAATGGGACTCGTACATGTTGGTCAGAACCTGTGTTCGATACCGATGAATGCCGCCGTCTCTCGCGTGGACCGCACGACATTCGAGTTGGAGATCTGGCGGCGCGCGCCGCCGACAAGCCGGGTCGTGGGCGCCACTTGTTGATTGCCCGACAGACTGGCGGTTTTGGTGCTGGTGGATTGGCCTTGGGCCGTTCCCCGGCCTTCGATCTTCACGCCGCTCAGGCTGGCACCAAGGGTGAACGTGGTCGTCAGCCGGCGGCCGAACACGGCCGAGCCGCCGATCTGTGCGTTGTCCGCATTGATCGGAGGCAGCGGCAAGGCTGGCGCATCCGGTCGTTGCAGTTGAATCGCCTCGGAGGAGAACAGCCCGACCGTCAGCACTGAAAGTGGGCTCAGGAATGCAACCGTGAACGCGGCACGCCGCTCCAGCTGCGCATAGTCGGAGAAAACCGCGATCGGTCCCGTCGTCCCAGCCGATGCGCCGAAGGTGGCGAGCGCCGCGTCCACGACCGCGGCGCGCTCAGTGGGGTTCGGAAAGCGTGTCGTGTAAGCGGCATCGATCAGGCGCCGCAAATCGCCGCCGGTGTTTGCCAGGACGATCGATGTGGGCCGAGACGCCACCTGCTTGGACAGGTCGAGGTTCATCGCCGCGAATGGCGATCGATGCGACCAAGTCAGATTCCAGCCGCTGTTGAAGAAGCGCCGCTCCGCGCTTGCGTCCAAATCAGTGCGCTCGCTGGGCCGCCAGCGCACCCGCAAACCGCGGATGGTCTCGCGGCTCGTCGATGAGGCGATGGTGTTGCGTTCCGCTCCCATCACCGCACCCAGTATCAGAGTCGGATCGACGGCGTAGGTCAATACGGCACGCGCGCTTTCCGATTCGACACGCGAGCTTTCGCCGCCCACAAAGTCGACCGCTTCTTGTTTTGCCTCGAGCGCGTAGCCGAAAGGCAGCGGCCGCTGTATGAAGGCCAAGGAGTGGCTGTGCAACTCGGATTCGCTGCGTTGCTGCGCGGTCACCGCATCGTTTCGAGTGACGCGGCTCCACGCATTGTCACTGCGGTAAAGCAGCGAGACCGAGGGAGTGAAAGCGTGATCGATATAAGGGCTCAGGCGATATTGCGTGGCCCGCCGGCGCTGCTCCGGCAGGCTGCCGCTGGACGCTGCCGAGAACGGGTTGCCGGTGAACTGCTCGAGCTCGACCCCGGCATCCAGGTACAGCCAGCGATCGATGGCTGTCGCATTGGCGGCGAGGTTCGCCTTGGGAATGAATTGATTCGCCACCGTGTTGCGCGTGTAGGTGACAGAGTCCGCCTGGACGGTGCCGTTCAGGGTGTACATCGCGCCGCGGCCGGTTGCCGCGAGGCGCGGCGTGACCTCCAAGATCACGTCGCCGCCCAGGTCGGTGGCACTGGCGAAACCGCTGTTATTGGTGGCGGTCGTTGTCGCTTTGATCGATGGCTCGACGCGCCAAGTCTGGGCGGCCGCTGTCGACGCCCAGCACTGGCCCCCTATCAATATCGCTAGCCACCAACGCCCCCGCTCAATCCGCGTAATAGCCATAGTGGC
>JANOLA010000236.1:0-6428 GCA_031419535.1 Burkholderiales bacterium
CCACCCTCTCCGCCATTCACGCATCTTTACGAGCGAGCCACCCTGCGGACACGCGTCGCGACGACCATGTCGACAAGGGCAATCGGCCCGACTCGATGAGGAAACTGGCGATGAACACTCTGCAATCGACTGACGTTCGCACCACGGGCCAGCGCGGCTCACCATTGCTCACGGTCTTGCCCGGCTGGCACCGCTGGCAATGGATGATGGCGCTGCTGCTCGTGCTGGGCGGCGCTCTCGCCAGCACCGCATGGGCCCGGCCCAGCGGTGACGGTGATGGTGGCGGCATGCTGTTCGGCGGCTCGCCCGAGCGCATGGGCCGAATGATCGACCACATGCTCGACGGCGTTTCGGCCAGCGACCCGCAGCGCGTCCAGGTGAAGCAGATCGCGCAAGCGGCCGCGGTCGACCTGAAGGGCCAGCGCGATGCAACCCGCGCCTTGCGCGACAAGGCGGTGCAGGTGTTTGCCGCGCCGAACGTCGACGCGGTGGCCGCTGAGCTGCTCCGCCAGCAGCTGCAAGCCCAGCATGAACAGCGCAGCCGGCGCATGCTGCAAGCCATGCTCGACATCAGCCGCGTGCTCACGCCCGAGCAGCGCGCCAAGCTCGGCGAGCGTTTCAAGCAGCGCAGCGCGCAGCGCGAGGAGCGCTTGCAGCGCATGGAGCGCCAGCCGCCGCGCTGATGCGCGCCTTCGAATTTGCGTGGCCCCCGGCCGCGCGCCGACAATAGCGAACCCGTTTCGCAATGACTTCGCGCCTGCTGCTGATCGACGACGATGCACGCCTCACGGCGATGCTCGGCGACTACCTGCGCGGCGCCGGTCTGTCGGTTGACGCCGCGGCCAGCTTGCGCGAAGGCCGCGCGCTTCTCGCGGCGCACAGCTTCGACGCACTCGTGCTCGACCTGATGCTGCCCGACGGCGACGGCCTGGACCTGTGCCGCGAGCTGCGCGCCGACCCGCGCACGCGCCAGTTGCCGCTGTTGATGCTCACGGCGCGCGGCGAGCCGATGGACCGCATCGTTGGCTTGGAGCTCGGCGCCGACGACTACCTCGGCAAGCCGTTCGAGCCGCGCGAGTTGCTGGCGCGCGTGAAGGCGCTGCTGCGCCGGGCCACACCGGCGCAAGCAAGCGACGACGTGCTGCGCTTCGGTCGGCTCGAAGTCGACCTGGGCGCACGCGTTGCGCGCCTGGATGGCAAGGCCTGCGACCTGACGAGCCACCAGTTCGATCTGCTCGTCGTGCTCGCGCAAAGCCCGGGCCGGGTGCTGTCGCGCGACCAGATCATGGACGCGCTGAAGGGCCACCCGCTCGAAGCGTTCGACCGATCGATCGACGTGCACATCTCGCGCATCCGCGCGCTCATCGAAGACGACCCGAAACAGCCCCGGCGCGTGCTCACGGTGCGCGGCGCCGGGTACATCTTCGCGAAGAAGCAGGACGACGATGCGCCGGGGTAGCGCGCGACTGGCGCGCTGCCCCTCATGGACTTTCGCATGAAGAGTCTCTACCTGCGCATCTGGCTCACCGTGGTCGCGGTGCTGTTGCTGTTCGCCTTGGTCGCGGGTTGGCTGTTCCAGAGCAATGTCGAGCAAGAGCGCGACCGGATGCAGTCGATGTGGTCGGAGCGCGCCTCGGCTTGGGCCGCGCTGATCGAAAACAGCCTGCCCGAGCGCGACGCCCCGGTGGCCGAGCAGCGCGCCGCGCTGCTCGACTGGTCGCAGCGCCTGCGCCTGCCGCTCGCGCTGGACGACGAACGCGGGCAGCGCATCGCGACGTCGGAATCGTTCGCGCGGCGCGAAGCCAATGCCGCCAACCCGCGGCGCGATGCCGAGGGGCTGGCTCCAGCGCGGGCGGGGGAGCCTACAGCGGCGCAGCGCCGCACCGTGCGGCTGGTGTTGTCGGATGGGCGGGCGCTGTGGATCATGCGGCCCGGCCCGGGCGCGTGGCGGGGCGGCGGGCCGCGCGGAGAGGGCGGCGCTCCGGCTGGCGCTGAACCGGGCGGGGCAGCTGGAATCGGCCTGTTCTGGCCGCGCGGCCTGGCGCTGCTGCCAGGCGGCGGCCTGGGCCTGGCGGCCGCGCTCGCGGTATTGTTTTTCGCGATCGCGCTGGGCGCCTATCCGGTGGTGCGGCGCCTGACGCGCCGACTCGAAGCCTTGCAGCGTGGCGTCGAGTCGTTCGGCGCCGGCCAGCTCAGCCAGCGTGTTGACGCGCGCGGCCACGACGAGGTCGCCGCTCTCGGGCGAAGTTTCAACGCCGCGGCGCAGCGCATCGAAGCGCTCGTCGGATCGCACCGCAGCCTGCTCGCGAATGCCTCGCACGAGTTGCGCTCGCCGCTGGCACGAATGAAGATGGCGCTGGCGATGCTCGAAGACGCGAAGCCTGAAATGCCAAGTGAAGCGCGCGCCGGCCTGCGCCGCGAAGTCGAGCAGAACATCCGCGAGCTAGACGAACTCGTCGAAGAAGTGCTGCTCGCGAGCCGGCTCGACGCGCCCGACGAAACGAGCCGTGCCACGCCGCACACGCCGGTGGCGCTGCTCGCGCTCGCCGCCGAAGAGGGCGCGCGTTTCAACGCGGCCGCGGAGGGCGACGACGCGACCGTGCTCGGCGACGAACGGCTGCTGCGCCGAGCGCTGCGCAATTTGCTGGAAAACGCGCGCCGCTACGGCGGCGCAGCGCCACCCGAGGTCAGAATCGCGCGCGCCGCGGGCCGCGTGCAGGTGCGTGTCAGAGACCGCGGGCCAGGCGTCGCACCGCAGCAGCGCGAACGCATCTTCGAGCCGTTTTACCGCCTGCCCGGCCACGCCGAGCAAGCCGGCGGCGTGGGTCTCGGCCTCAGCCTGGTGCGGCAGATCGCGCAAGTGCACGGCGGCACGGTGCATTGCGAGGGGCGTGAGGGTGGCGGCAGTTGTTTTGTGCTGAGCTTGCCTTGTTGAGGAAGGCCGCCAGCCCTCACCCCCACCCTCTCCCGAAGGGAGAGGGAGCAAGACCAATGACCGGCGCTGCGCGTCAGGGCTGACGCGGCGCATTCGGCGCGCCGCGCCGTTCGTACTGCATCCACACGAGAAAACCGCACAGGCCCGACGCCGCGAGCACCAGCCCCGCCGTCGCCGCGGCCCAGTAGCCGGCCGCACCCGAGGTGCCGCTCAGCGTGGCGGGGCTGATGCCCCAGCTGTCGAAGGCGAGCACATAGCCGCCGCCCAGGCCCACGCCCCAGATCGCCACGGCGTAGATGAGCAGCGGCACGGTCGCGATGCGGTAGGCGCGCAAGATGAAGGCTGCGATGATCTGCGCCGCGTCGGCCACGTGGAACAGCACCAGCCACGCCAGCAGCGGCAGCGCGACCGCGAGCACGGCCTCGTCGCGCGTGTACAGCTGCAGCACCGGCAAGCGCAGCGTGTAGACCGCGGCGCCCAGCAGCGCGGCCACGCCCATGCCCAGCAGCAGGCCGTTCCAGCCCAGCTGCTGCGCCTGCGGAACGTCGTTCGCGCCGATGCGTTGCGCGACCAATGTGCTTGTCGCGTTGCCGATCGCCATCGGCATCATGAACATCAGCGACAGCAGGTTCAGCGCGATCTGGTGGCCCGCGACCTGCGTGGCGCCGATGCGGGAGATGAACAGGGCCATGAAAGTGAAGCCCGTCACCTCGACGGCGATCGACAAGCTCATCGGGATCCCCAGACGCAGCAGCGCCCGCAAGCTGGCGCGGTGCGGCCGGGACAGGCGCCGGTGCAGGCCGAATGGTGCATAGAACGGATCGCGGCGCAGCAGCAGCCAGGCCGCAACGAGCTGGCCCGCCATCACGACCGCGGTGGCGATGCCGCAGCCCGCGGCGCCTTGCGCCGGCAGGCGCCACTGCCCGAGGTCGAGGCCGAACACGAAGAGCACGCTCAACGGTACCTTCAGCAGGAGCGCGCCGAGCTGCAGCGCCATCACGATCTTCGGCCGTGACACGGCGCTGTTGAAGCCGCGAAATGCCGTGAACAACAGGGCGCAGGGCAGGGCGAACGCCAGCGCCCCGAGGTAGGCGCGCACCTTCTCAGCAACTTCAGGCGATGCCTGCGACAAGCTCAGAAACGGGTGCGGAAACAGCAGCAGCGTGCAGCCGAGCAGCGATGCGCCGAGCGCCAGCCACAGCGCCTGGTGCAGTTGGGCGCCGGCTTCGAGCGGCTTGCCGGCGCCGAACAGCTGGCCGGCGATCGGCCCGACCGACAGCACCACGCCCATCAGCGCGACGAACACGGTCACGTAAACGGCGCTGCCGATCGCCAGCGCCGCCAGATCGAGCGACGACGCGCGCGCGGCGACGGCGGTGTCGACGGTGCTGAACGCCACCACCGCGGCCTGCCCGATGAACACCGGCCAAGCCTGGCCGAGGATGCTGCGTGCGTCTTGCCGCAGCAGCGCGCGCCGCGTTTCCATTCAGAGGGTAAGAGTTGTTCTGGCGTGATGGGCGGGCATGATCGAGAGACTCTCAGCCTCTCAGGCTGCGCCCGATTCGTTCGGTTGCGCAGCGTGGGGCGCGGCGCGCCCGCGCTCCAGCGCGCGTTCGGCGTAGCGGTTGAAACGCCAGGCAGTTCCGTCCATCGTGATGCGGCGCCAGGCGGTGCGCTTTTCGCCGGGGCTCATCGAGGTCCAGCGCTGCACTTCATCGAAACTGCGCCCGCAGCCCTTGCACACCGCGTCGCCCTGGCTGGTGGAGCAGATCGCGATGCACGGCGCGTCGGGCGTGCTCGCATACCAGGCGAGCCAGGCGTCGCGCGCGGCGCGCGGCATCGTGTACTCGTCGCACTCCGGGTCGCGGTGATAGACCATCAGTGCGTAGACCTCGGCCAGCGCGCGCACGGGTGCACACGCGGTGATGCCGTCGGGCGAGGGTTGGCGTTCGCGCCACCAATTGATTGCGGCTTCGATGTCGGTGATGTGAAGTGCTGCCATGGGTGGGTGCAAACGGGGGCGCCAAGGATAGCGCCTGGGCGCATGACGCTGCTACGATGCCGCAAAGCATGTCCGCCCCGCCCGTGTCCGCCGAATCGCTCGAACTCGATCGACCACCTTTTGCCGTGGTGGCGGCGCTCGGTCCGGAGCAAGTGGCCGATGAAATGGTTGCCTGCTTCGCACGCCTGGGCGCACGGCCCGACAGGCTGGAACACGCGCACGCCCTGGCCTTGCAAAGCATAGCCACCGCTGATGATGGCAAGGGCGGTGACAGGGCCGTTGCCAAGGGCGCCAAGGCCGGCGGCAAGGGCAGTGACACGGCCGGTGGCAAGGGCGGTGCCCAGGGCAAGGGTGCGCCGCCGATGGACGCCTTGGCGCGCGCGGGGCGTGCTATCGCGCGCGACATCGACCGTGGCGTCGGCGTCGGCGTCGCGGCCGGCTACCACAACCCGCAGCACTTTCTCGAAGTGATGCTCAGCACACGCTACCTGGCGCGTCTGGTCGGGCTGGACGCGCGGCGCAGCGCGTGCGTCGTCACGGCGGGGCTGATTCACGACTTCCATCACGACGGCTCACGCGGCGCGTCGGCGCCGTTTCGGCTCGAGCTGCTTGCGTTGGAAAAAGCCGCGCCTTACCTGAACGAAGCCGGCGTTGACGCCGACACCCGCGCAAGCCTGGAAGCGCTGGTGCTCGCCACCGAGCCGCGCACCGGCGTGCCGTACGCGCGCGCATGCTGGTTGCACCACCGCGGCTTGGCTGGCGCCGCGGCGCGCAGCCCAGGCCTGCCGCGCGGCATCGAGCTGCTGGCGCGTGACGCCGAGTTCGCCGCCGACGCCGTGCTGCTCGCCGAAGCCGATGTGCTGCCGTCGATCGGCTTGACGCTGGCGCATGCCGACAAATTGCAGGCGCGCCTGGCGGCCGAATGGGGCGTGGCGCTCGGCCGCGACGACAAGCTGCAGTTCATCGACCGCATGGTCAGCGAGATCGCGGTCGCGAAGTTCTTCATTCCGAACGTGCAGCGGCTGCGGCAGAGCTATGCGCGCGCGGCCTGAGCGCCGCTGCGCTGCCGCGCTGCTGAGGCTCACCACCTTGCTGGGCTGCGTGGCCTGCGCGCAGCTTGCGCCGCCGGCCAACGCCCAGCCCGGCGCGTCAGGGTTCGCCAACAACTACCCGCACCCGCCGAAGGCGAGCTTCTGGGCGTGGCAATGGGAGCGCCTGCGCGACGGGCTGCCCAAGCCTCCGCCTCAGGGCTGGAACCTGCCGGCCATGAAAACCGAGCCGGCACTGCTGCGCTCGGCCGACAGCAACCCGTCAGTCACGTGGATCGGCCACGCGACCGTGCTGCTGCGAATCGCCGGCAAGAACGTGTTGTTCGACCCGATCTTTTCGCAGCGTGCTTCGCCGCTGTCGTTCGCGGGGCCGAAGCGCCTGGTGCCGCTGCCGAGCGCGCGATCGGCATCCACTGGGGCACGTTCGCAGACCTGACCGACG
>JANOLA010000237.1:0-7004 GCA_031419535.1 Burkholderiales bacterium
AGCGCAGCGGCACCAACTGGAACAGGGCGCCGTTGCCGGCCCCGAGCGCGGCAAAGCTGAACATCAGCAGCAGCGTCGTCAGCACGAGCGAGCCTGAGGCGAGCGGCACCAGCATCAAGCTCACGGCGACGGCCAACAACACGAGCGTCAGCGTGTTCACGCCGCCCCAGCGGTCGGAGATCCAGCCGCCCGCGATGCGCACCGCCGCCGCCATGAACGCGGCGAGCATCGTCAACTGGCCGGCCTGCACTTTGCTCACGCTGAATTGCTCGTGGTAGTAGGTTGGCAGGAAGGTGGTGAGGCCGATGAAGCCGCCGAACGTCACGCCATAAATCAGGCTGAACGCCCAGCCGTCTTTTTCAAACAGGCAGGCCGCGTGTTCGCGCAAGGAGGCGCCGCGGTCGACGTCCGGCGGCTCCTTGGCAAAGATGGCCACCACGACGATGGGCACCAGAATTGACACCGCCGCCACGCCGTACACCGCCTGCCAGCCGAGCCACTGCGCGAGCGGCGGCGCCACCAGCACCGACACGGCCGTGCCCACATTGCCCGCACCGACGATGCCCATCGCCAGGCCCTTGTGTTGCGGCGGGAACCAGCCCGAACCGAGCGACAGTGCCACGCCGAAGCTCGCGCCGGCAATGCCCAACAGCACGCCCATCGCGAGCAGGCTGTTGAAGCTGTTCACGAAGAAGAAGCCGAACAGCATGGCCAAGGCGATCAGCCACATCTCCACCAGCGTGGCGTTCTTGCGGCCGATGTACTGGGCCAGCACGCCCAGCGGAAAGCTCATCAGCGCGCCGGCGAAGATCGGGATCGACAGCATCAAGCCCTTTTGCGCCGGCGTCATCGGGAATGTCTCGGCGATGAACGGCGCCATCGCGCCGTTGAGCACCCAGGTGCAGCACGAGAACGCGAAATACAGGAACGCCGCGAACAGCGTGGGCGCATGGCCCGCGCTCAGAAAATTCTTCAAACTCACGCGGGACTCCCTTTGAAACGGCTTGGCGTGCACGGTCACTGCGCCCGCGCGATCGAACTGCCGCAGTAGCCGCGCGCAGCGCCTGGCAGTCACCGTAGGCAGGAGTCGTGCCAGCCTCGTCGTACGAGGGAAGTCGGGATGGTGGACTTGCACGCGCACCAAGCACAGCCGGTTTGCGCTTGCGATTGGTGCGCCGCAGCAACCAACTCGGGGCGCCGATTTGCGCAATCGGATCAGGCTGAAGTGGCCGCGTCAGCGACCGCGCCTGAGCAGATCCGGGTGCCCTTCGTGCGTCCTGGGGCGTGGCTCGCCGAGCGTCACGTGGGTAGCGGCCGGCCTGGGGGCGCTCTTGAGTAGATCCGGCTTCGCCGGGCTACTCAAACCCCCTCGGGGGGCGGACGACGTATGTCGTCGGCCTAGGGGCCCTCTCAACTCCCCGTGAACCGCGGCTTCCTCTTCTCCATGAACGCCGCCTGGCCTTCCTTGTAGTCGCTGCTCTCGAAGCAGGCCTTCACGGCGCGCTCGGTCGCGGGCACATCGCGGGTCGTCGAATCCTTCAGCGCCTCGCCCACCACCAGCTTCGCGCAGCGCAGCGTGAGAGGCGCGTTTTCGGCCATGGCGCGCGCCATCTCTTCCACCGTCGATTCCAGTTTGTCGTCGGCAACAACGCGGTTCACGAGGCCCATCTGCCGCGCTTCGCTTGCGTCGAACTGGCGGCCGGTGAAGAACATCTCTTTCGCATACGCCGGGCCGACCAGATCGACGAGCGGAATCGCGCGCTGCAAGCCGTAGCCCAGGCCGAGCTTGGCGGCGGGAATGCCGAACTTCGCGTTCTCGGTGCAGATGCGGATGTCGCAGCACACCGCCACCGCCGTGCCGCCGCCGATGCAGTAGCCGCGCACCATCGCGATCGTCGGGATGCGCATCGCCTGGATCGCGGCGTAGGCCCGCTGCGTCGTCTCCTGGTAGTGCGCGACCGCCTGCGCTTCCTGGCGCTCGTCCTTGAACTTGGAGATGTCCGCGCCCGACGCAAACGCCTTGCCGCCCGCGCCGGTGATGACCATCACGCGCACGCCCGGATCGGTGGAAAAGTCCGCCATGATTTCCAGCGCCGCGTCCCACATCTCGAGCGAGATCGCGTTGTGGCGTTCGGGGTTGTTCAGGATCATCCAGCCGACGCCGTTGTCCTTTTTCGAGATCATCTTGTCGCTGGGCATTCTTGTCTCCTTCAACGTCTTGTTCAGACGATTCCCTGTTTCTGCAATTGTTCGATCGCGTCGCTCGAGTAACCCAGCTCGCGCAGCACGTCGCCGGTGTGTTCACCCAAGGCCGGTGGGTGCGCCACCACGTGGCTCGGCGTGCGGCTCAGCGTGATCGGCTGGCCGAGGTAAGCGACGCCACCGACTTTCTGCGTTATGCCCAGGTGCCGCACCTGCGGGTCGGCAAACGCCTGGTCGATCGAGTAGATCGGGCCGCTGGGCACGCCGGCCTCGTTCAACATCGCCACCCAGTCGGAGGTGTCGCGCTCTTTCGTGTAGGCCTCGATGTCGGCGTGCAGCGCGTCGCGGTTCGCCGAGCGCAGCGCCGCGCTCGCGTAGTCGGGGTGGGTGGCGAGTTCGGGCGCGCCGATCGCCTGGCAGAAGCGCACCCAGATCTTGTGGCCCGAGACGGCGAGGTTCATGTAGCCGTCGCGTGTCTTGTAGACGCCTGTGGGAATCGAGGTCGGGTGGTTGTTGCCGGCCTGGCCAGCCACCTCGCCTTTCATGAGCCAACGCGCCGCCTGGAAGTCGAGCATGAAGAGTTGCGCTTGCAGCAGCGAACTGTTGACCCATTGGCCAAGGCCCGATTTCTCGCGCTCGATCAGCGCAACGCTGATGCCATACGCGCAGAAGATGCCGGCGCACAAGTCGGCAATCGGAACGCCCACGCGCACGGGGCCTTGGCCGGGCAGCCCGGTGATCGACATCAGCCCGCCCATGCCCTGGGCGATCTGGTCGAAGCCCGGGCGCAGCCGGTAGGGCCCGTCTTGCCCGTAGCCGGAGATGCTGGCGTAGATCAGCCGCGGATTGATCGCGTTCATCGCTGCATGGCCGATGCCGAGCCGGTCTTTCACGTCGGGCCGGTAGTTCTCGACCAGCACGTCGGCGCGCGCGACGAGTTTCTTCAGTATCGCCACGCCCTCGGGCGATTTGAGATTGAGCGTGATCCCGCGCTTGTTGCGGTGCACGTTCTGGAAATCGCTGTCGTCGCGCGGGCCGCCCACGCCGTCGCCCTCGTCCATGCCGGGCGGCATTTCCACCTTGATGACCTGCGCGCCCCAGTCGGCGAGCTGGCGCACCGCCGTCGGCCCGGCGCGAACACGAGTGAGGTCGATGACGGTGATGTGCGACAGAGCGGATGAAGCGTGCATGGATTCAGTCTAACCCGGGTGCCTCCAAGCTCCGGCTCGGGGTGCCTACACTGCGTGCTTCGCTGCCGCGACGGTCATCCCGGCGAAAGCCGGGATCCACTGAGCCGAGACTGTGCCAAGGTCGGCGCTGGATCCCGGCATCCGCCGGGATGACTTCTGCAGTTTGCTTCTGAGTGAGTCGACCCATGAACGCCTGGAAGTTCCCAACTGTCGTGCTCGCCGCCGCGCTGGTGGGCTGCGCCAGCACACCGCCGCGCGCCACCGCGCCGGTGGCCGTGAAAGTGCTGGCGATCAACGACTTCCACGGCAACCTGTTGCCGCCGCTGGGCGGCATCCGCATCAAGGATCCTTCGGATTCGAGCAAGACGGTCGTTGTGGCCGCCGGCGGCGCGCAATACCTCGCCAGCGCGGTCGCCGAACTGCGCAGCCAAAACCGCAACCACATCTTCGTCGCCGCGGGCGATCTGATCGGCGCGAGCCCGCTGCTCTCGGCCCTGTTTCGCGACGAGCCGACGATCCAGTCGCTGAGCCTGATGGGCCTGGAGGCCAGCGCGGTTGGCAACCACGAATTCGACCGCGGCAGCGCGGAGCTGTTGCGCATGCAACACGGCGGCTGCCATCCGGTGGACGGCTGCAAGGGGCCCACACCCTTCACCGGCGCTCGCTTCAAGTACCTCGCCGCGAGCACGGTCGTCGAGAGCACCGGCAAAACGCTGTTCCCGGCGTACCACGTGAAGCACTTCGACGGCATTCCGGTCGCCTTCATCGGCCTCACGCTCAAAGACACGCCGACGATCGTCGTGCCCTCGGGCGTGCACGGGCTGCGCTTTCGCGATGAAGCGTCCACCGTGAACGCGCTCGTGCCGCAATTGCGCGGCCAAGGCATCGAAGCCATCGTACTGCTGATCCACGAAGGCGGCATGCCGAGCGGCGACTACAACGAATGCCCGGGAATCAGCGGACCGATCGTCGACATCGTGAAGCAACTCGACCCTGCCGTGGACCTGGTGGCGAGCGGCCACACCCATCGCGCCTACGTGTGCCGCATCGCTGGCCGGCTCGTCACGAGCGGCGACAAGTACGGCACCCTCGTCACCGAGATCGACCTGGTGCTCGACCCGAAGAGCGGCGACGTGGTGTGGGCCAGCGCCAACAACATCATCGTGCGCAACGACCGCTTCTCGAAAGACGCCGCGCAATCGCAACTCATCGCCGCCTACGAGCCGCTCGCCGCGCCGCTGGCCAAGCGCATCGTCGCGCGCATCGCCGCGCCGTTGACGCGCGACGAAACGCCTGCCGGCGAAACGCGCATCGGTCAAGCCGTGGCCGATGCGCAGCTCGCCGCGACGCGCTCCGCCGGCGCGCAACTGGCGTTGATGAACCCGGGCGGCCTGCGTGCCACGCTCGTGCCCCAGGCGGGCGGCGACGTGCGCTATGAAGACCTGTTCGCGGTGCAACCGTTTTACAACAACCTGGTGACGCTGACGCTCAGCGGCACGCAACTGCTCGGCGTGCTGGAACAGCAGTGGCTGAACCAGCCGCGCGCGCGGATTCTGCAAGCGTCAAATGGCTTCAGCTACCAGTGGGACGCATCCCAGCCGCCTGGCCAGCGCATCGTGGCCGGCAGCGTGCGGCTCGATGGCAAGCCGGTCGACCCGGCGGCGAACTACCGCATCACCGTGAACAGCTTCCTCGCCGGCGGCGGCGACAACTTCGCGCTCTTCAAGCTCGGCCGCGATGCGCGCACCGGCGTCATGGATGTGGACGCGTTCGAGCAGTTCCTGGCGGGCAACCCCACTTTTGAGGCCGCGATGCCCGAGCGCATCAAACGCTTGAATTGATTCCGAGCGGCCGCGACCATGGCTGAACTGCCGCAAGAGATCATCCGCGCCAAGCGCGACGGCGCGGCACTGAACCGCGCGCAGATCAGTGCCTTCGTGCGTGGCCTCACCGACCACACCTGGAGCGACGCTCAAGTCGCGGCGCTCGCGATGGCCACGGTGCTGCGCGGCATGGATGTGGCCGAGACCGTGGCGCTGACCGAAGCGATGACGAGTTCCGGCGACGTGCTCGACTGGCGCGACGCCCACTTCGGTGGACCGGTGCTCGACAAACATTCCACCGGCGGCGTGGGCGACAAGGTGAGCCTGCTGCTCGCGCCCATCGTCGCGGCCTGCGGCGGCATTGTGCCGATGGTCAGCGGCCGGGGCCTGGGCCACACCGGCGGCACGCTCGACAAGCTCGAGGCGCTGCCCGGCTACCGCGTGACACCGAGCCGCGAGACGCTGCTGCGCGCCTTGCGCGAGGCCGGCTGCGCGATCGTCGGTGCGAGCGAACGCATCGCGCCGGCGGACCGACGCCTGTACGCGATCCGCGATGTCACGGCCACGGTTGAATCGCTGCCGTTGATCACCGCGAGCATCCTGAGCAAGAAACTCGCCGCCGGGGTGAATGCATTGGTGATGGACGTGAAAGTGGGCAACGGCGCGTTCTGCACCAGCCTGGATCAGGCAAACGCACTCGCCAACAGCCTGGTGAATGTGGCACGCGGCGCCGGCCTGCCCACCGTGGCGCTGATCACCGACATGAACCAGGTGCTCGGCACCACCGCAGGCAACGCGTTGGAAGTGCGGGAAGCGATCGACTTTCTGGTCGGCAAGGCACGCGAGCCCCGGCTGCTGGAGGTGACGTTGGCGCTGGCCTCGGAACTGCTGCACCTCGGCGGCCTGGCAGCCTCGCCCGCCGCGGCGCGGCGTGCCGCGACGCAAGCGCTCGACAGCGGCGCGGCGGCCGAACGCTTCGCGCGCATGGTCGCCGCGCTCGGCGGCCCGAGCGACGTGCTGCGCGACGCGCAGTTGCCCAGCGCTGCCGTGCAGCGCGACGTGCCGGCGGCGCACGCCGGGTTCATCGCCCGCATCGACACGCGTGCCCTCGGCCTGGCCGTGGTCGCGTTGGGCGGCGGGCGCCGGCACCCGGGCGATGGCGTCGACTCGAGCGTCGGCCTGTCGCACGTGTTGCCGCTGGGCGCGCAAGTCGCGGCCGGCCAGCCGCTGGCGCGGGTGCACGCGGCCGACGACGCCGCGGCGCGCGTGGCTTGCCAGGCTGTGCTCGAGGCATTCGAGATCGGCCCTGCCGAGTCCGCAGCGCACCCACTCATCGTGGAGCGACTCCCATGAGTGTGGGATGGACCCTACCGGGGAACGCCGGTACAGTGAACCGCATGCCGCACAGCAGCCCCCGCCATCCGGGCTCGATCGACTTCGAGCCCACCGACCTCAGCGAGGCCCGCAAGGTCCTCGATGGGCTTCCGGACGGCCTGGTCGATGCGACGTCCAGACCCGAGTTCTGGATCCCGCGCCGACGCAGGTCCGAGCCGACCGATCGGGCGCTGACCGGCGCCGCGATCGACTGGATGGTTCAGCTGCCCAGCATCGTGCAACCGCGCAAAACCAGCGCGCAGTACCCGCGCATCGCGAATGCGCTGGCCGAGGCCTGGGCGGACAAGGCGCAGTGCCTGGACCTGCTCGCTTCATTGGTCAAGGATCAACGCGGCCGGCGCCTGGGATTTCCGCCCCATATACAGCTCGAAATCGGCCGCTTGAACGCTTACCG
>JANOLA010000238.1:0-7423 GCA_031419535.1 Burkholderiales bacterium
AGCTGGCGGCGCAGACATCAGCGTCCTCGCCGCCCACCGCCGCCACCACCGCCACCAAAACCGCCACCGCCGCCACCGCGCCCGCCCTTGGACTTGCGGTGGTATGCGTCGGCGCCAATGAAGCCAAGCGAGGTCTGCAGCGGATCGGGCTCTTTCGGCCCCGGGCCGCGCCGCGGGCTCGCCGGCGGGGGAGCGCTGCCGCCAGCACCGAAGCCGCCGCCGCCGCGCCCGAAGCCGCGCCCGCCGGCAGGGCTGCGCGGGTTTTGCACGAAGCGCTTGTCGAAAGTCTGTTCGAGCGGATTGGGAATGTTGCGCGGGTCGAAGTCGTGCTCGGCGTCGAAGTCGCCGTCCGGGGCACGATCGGGGCCACGGTCCGGGCCACGATCGGGGCCGCGGTCCATGCCGGGGTCGCGCGCCGGTTGAGCGTGCTGGGGTGGGGCGTGATGGGGTTGCGGGCGGCCTCGCTGCGGCTGGTCACGCATCGCGTCGCGTGACTGATCACGTGGCTGATCACGCGGCTGCTCACGTGGCTGCTCACGTGAAGGGTCTCGCGACGGGTCGCGCTGCCGATCAGCGTGGCCGCCTCGATCGTTGCGCTCACCTCGCTCACCTCGATCAGCTCGGTCGTTGCGCCCCTTGGGCGGGTGGCCGCCGCGCTCCGGGCGCGGGCCTGGGCCCGGCTCGGGGCGGGTGCCCCGGTCGCCGCCGGCCAGGCGCCGCACGGCGCGCATTTCGTTCTCGTCCAGGTCGACCCACACGCCGCGCTTCAGGCCATGCGGCAGCACCACGCTGCCGTAGCGGATGCGGATCAAGCGATTCACCGTCAGGCCCACGGTGTCGAAGAGTTTGCGCACTTCGCGGTTCCGGCCTTCGGCGATGACCACGCGGTACCAGCGGTTCACGCCTTCGCCGCCACCTTCTTCGATGGCGCGAAAGTTCGCCATCTGGCCGTCGACCTCGACCCCGGCGAGCAGCTTCGCTTTCGCCTCGGGCTCGAGCGTGCCGAGCACGCGCACCGCGTACTCGCGTTCGACGCCGAAGCGCGGGTGCATCAACTGGTGCGCGAGTTCGCCCGAATTGGTGAACAGCAGCAGGCCTTCGGTGTTGATGTCCAGGCGCCCGATCGATTGCCACTTGCCTTGCTGCAAGCGCGGCAGGCGCCGGTACACAGTCGGGCGGTTTTGCGGGTCGTCGTGGGTCACGATCTCGCCCACCGGCTTGTGGTACGCGATCAGGCGCGCCGGCGGCGGCACGATGCGCACCTTGACCGGCTTGCCGTTGACCTTGATCTGGTCGCCGAACGAAATTCGCTGGCCCACGTGCGCGGGCTCGTCGTTCACGGTGATGCGCCCGTCGAGGATCATCTCTTCCATGTCGCGGCGCGAGCCCACGCCCGCCTGCGCGAGCACCTTGTGCAGCTTCGGCGCTTCGGGTTCGGCGGCGAGCACACGCTTGTGCGCTTCGGCGGGGCCGGCGGGTGCTGAGCCGGGCTCGGCATCGGCCGATGCGGTCAATGCGGCCGTTGCCGCGCTGGCCGCGGCGGGGAGTTCGCCCGCGTCATCGCTCGACTCGGTTCGCGCCTCGACGCTAGTCGCGGCTTCGCCCGATGCCGCATCCTGCTCGTCAAATGCGCCGGAGAGGACTTGCGCAAACAGCTCGCCCGCTTGCGCCACGGCCGCCTGCACTTGGGGCGCGGCTTCGCCGTCGCCCGCCGGCGCGCCGGTGGCCGCGTCGGCTGGGGCATCGCCCCGCTCGCGGCGCTTGTTGCGGTCGCGGCGGTTGCGGCGCCGGCCGCGCGGGCCGTTTTCGTCATCGTGCGCAGCGCCCGCGCCGGGCGTGGAGGTTGGGGCTGAGGAAGCTTCGCCAGCCTCACGCGAAGTCGCCGCGTGGTCGGCTTCACCCGCCGGCACCGTGTGCCCGGGTTCACGCGTTCCAGTTGCGTGGCCAGAATCGCGCGCCGACGTCGTGCGGTCAGCGTCACCTCCCGGCAACACGCGCTCCGTCCGAGACTCTTGCGCTGCGTGGGCTGCGGAGCCTTGCGACGTGTCGCGCGGCGCATCCCCAGCGCTGCGCGGTTGAGCTTGCTCCAGTTCGCGGGCCGTGTCGTGTGCTGATTCGCGTGCCGGTTCGCGCACAGGGTCGCCGCTATCGGCCACCGCTGCCGCGCCTGTCGACTCAGACCCCGCCTGCACTTTGGTGCGTCGCCGCCGCAGCACCACCGGTGCGTCCGCCTCGCTCGCCGCCGGTGCAGCCTCCATTGGACTCAGCTCGGCTTTCGCCACCGGCGCGCGCCGCACGCGCACGCGCTTGGCCGCTACCGGTGCGTCTGGGCCAGCCTCGGCGCCGGATTCATCGCCCCGATCGGGCGCTTGCGGGGTGTCATTCATGCTGGAGTCCCATGGGAGCGACTTGGGCGTCGCTGGGGGTGGTGAAGAGGGTCAAGGGGGGCAAGGTGGGTTCGGTCTGTGGCGGGTTGCCGATGGGCTCGGCCAGGGGCGGGCTGGCGGACTCGGCCACCTCCAGCGCGAGCGTGGCCTGTGGGTCGAGCAACGAGGCCTGCTGCGCCGCGGGCTCGGCCGCACTGGGCGCTGCCCCGCCTGGGCCTTGCAGCGCGGGCAAATCCGTCAGGCTCGACAAGCCCAGGTCGTCGAGGAACGCCTGGGTCGTGGCCAGCAGCGCCGGGCGGCCGGGCGCCTCGCGAAAGCCGATCGACTCGACCCAGCCGCGGTCTTCAAGCTGCTTGACGATCTGGGTGGCGACGGTGACGCCGCGAATGTCTTCGATGTCGCCGCGCGTCACCGGTTGGCGGTAGGCGATGATGGCCAGGGTTTCGAGCACGGCGCGTGAGTATTTGGGCGGTTTTTCAGGGTTCAGGCGGTCCAGGTATTCGCGCATCGCGGGCCGGCTTTGCATGCGCCAACCGCCGGCCAGAGTGACGAGTTCGATGCCGCGTTCGGACCAGTCGCGGCGCAGTTCGTCGAGCAGCATGCGCAGGCTGTCGGGGCCGATTTCAGCGTCGAACAAAGCGCCCATCTCGGGCAGGCCGAGGGGCCGGTCCGCGCACAACAGCGCGGTCTCGAGGACGCGCTTCGCAGCCTGTGAATCCATGGACAACGTTCAAATTCCTTGCGCCGGTGTGTTCCCGAGACAGCTCGGGACAAGTGCTCGGGGTCCGTCCAGGCGCTTCAGGCGCATCACCGGGCGGATCGCGAGGGGCAAACCCATGCGGGGGCAAACCCGGCTCGGCGACGGCGCTTCTCGCACTGTCTTCGGCTTCGGGCAACCCGCTGCGCACCTTGCATCAACCGCACCTGCGCAACCTTCGTGCGCCAAATCGGGCCGCGGCCTGAACCGGCTTTGCCGAACTCCAGGAGCTTTGCGCTGAGCGGGGCTGGCGCATTGTACTCATCCGCGCCGGACCTGTTTGACGACGACACTACACCGACCCGTTTGCACGATTTCGCCGGCTCAACTTGCCCCAGCGTGAACGACAAGTTGCCAAGCGTGTGCGAAGTCGGGCGGCGGTTGGGCCTCGAAACTCAGCGGCTGCCCGGTGATGGGGTGCAAGAACGCCAGCCGAACGGCGTGCAAGGCCTGGCGTTCCAGGCCCAGTGCCGGCCGGCCACCATACAACGCGTCGGCCACCAGCGCATGCCCGATTGAGGCGAGGTGGACCCGAATCTGATGCGTGCGGCCGGTGTGCAGGGTGCATTGCAGCGCGCTGTAGCTCGGGCTGCGGGGGATCGCGCCGCGGACGTTCGCGTCGCTCTGGCCCGCGTCGCTTGGGCCCGCCCCAAGTGCGAGCCGTTCGACATCGGTGCGCGCCGCCTTGCCGTGGGCCGAGACCGCCATGCGCACGCGCACCCGCGAATCGCGGCCGATCGG
Source organism: Burkholderiales bacterium (assembly GCA_031419535.1). GTDB lineage: Bacteria > Pseudomonadota > Gammaproteobacteria > Burkholderiales > Burkholderiaceae_C > JAEMQF01. The sequence continues at coordinate 3,886 of JANOLA010000238.1, forward strand.
CGCGTCGATGCTGAACGGCACTGCCGCTACTTCGCCATGCGCGAGCGACCGGTACTGCCGGTGCACGTCGCGCGCCGCGATCGCGCGCACCAGCGCGGTGAAAGCGGGCTGCGTCTTGGCGACGACCATCAGCCCCGACGTGTCTTTGTCCAGCCGGTGCACGATGCCGGCGCGCGGCAGGCTCGCCGCGCCGCGGTGGTGGGCGAGCAAGGCGTTGAGCACCGTGCCCGACCAGTTGCCCGCCGCAGGATGCACCACCCAGCCGGCGCGCTTGTCGAGCACCAGCAGATGCGGGTCTTCGAACACGATCGCCAGCGGCTGCGCCTCGGCGCGAAATGCCTGGCTCTGCGCGGTGGGCACGAGTTCGAGCGCGATGTGCTGCCCGGTCGCGACCTTGGCCGACGGCGTGTGGCGCACGCGTGCGTCCACGCGCACATGCCCCGCGAGGATGAGCGCCTGCAAGTGGCTGCGCGAGAACTCGGGCGCAAGGGTCACGAGCACCTTGTCCAGGCGCTCGCCGTGCAGCGCGTCGGGCACGCGGGCGTCGCGCAGCTCGGGCTCGTCCAGGCTCTCGGCCTCTAGTGCGCCTGCGACGTCGTTCACATCGGCAGCGCCGTCGCCATGGGCCGCGCCGCTGCCCCCGCCATCGTCGCGAGCGCCTTCGTCGAGCGGCGTGCCGGGCGTCTGGCTCACCGACCCACCGCTACAATCGCGACTCGATTTTTTGGACTCCACGCCCCGATGCCACAGCGACACAGCGACACGATCCGTTCACGCGGGCCATTCGGTTCGGGAGTGTTGGCAATGGCGGCGGTCTGGCTCATGGCTGCGGGATTGACGGGCTGCGGCTCGACGCCCAAGGATGAAACCGCCGGCTGGAACCTCGAGAAGTTGTACGCCGAGGCGAAACAGGAAGCAGGCAACGGCGCCTACGACAAGGCTGCCAAACTGTACGAGCGCCTCGAAGGCCGCGCCGCCGGCACGATTCTCGCCCAACAGGCGCAGCTCGAACGCGTCTACGTGCTCTACAGGAGCGGCGAGAAGGCCCAGGCGCTCGCGGCGCTCGAGCGCTTCATCAAGCTCCACCCCACGAGCCCGGCGCTGGACTACGCGCTGTACCTGCAAGGGCTGGTCAATTTCAACGACAACCTCGGCATCTTCGGCAACCTGTCGGGGCAGAGTCTTTCCGAGCGCGACCAGCAGGCGTCGCGCGACTCGTACCAGTCGTTCAAGCAACTCGTCGAGCAGTTTCCACAGTCCAACTACGCTGGCGATGCACGTGCGCGCATGACGTTCATCGTCAACTCGCTCGCGGAGTACGAAGTGCACGTGGCGCGCTACTACTTCCGGCGCGGCGCCTATGTCGCGGCGGCGAACCGGGCGCAGCAGGTGGTGCGCGAGTTCCAGCAGGCGCCCGCCGTGGAAGAGGCGCTGGGCCTGATGGTGCAGGCCTACGACCGGCTGGGCCTGGAGGCGCTGCGCGACGACGCCGAGCGCGTGCTGCGCAAGAACTACCCCGAGTCGCCGTTCGGGGTGCGCGAGCAGGCGGCGGATTCGCAGCGCTGGTGGCGGCTCTGGTGAGGTCGCTGCCACCGTCCCTCACCCCGGCCCTCACTTGCAGTGCGCGTTCCGGCTGGCAGGCCGGAACCGCTTCGCGGGCTCGCCGCATACGGCTCGAAAGCCCCGCTTCTCGCCCCCAGCCCTCTCCCAAAGGGAGAGGGAGCAAGACGGCACACCTCAGTGCGGCGCGACGGTCAGGCCGGCCAGCCACTCCAGCGCCTGAGCTTCCGAGTCAACCCGCGCCATCGGCGGCAAAGCCGCGCGCAGCCGTGCGCCGTAGTTCATGCTGGCCAGCCGCGGGTCGCACACGACGAGCAGGCCACGGTCGGTTTCGCTGCGGATCAGCCGCCCCGCGCCTTGTTTCAGTGACACCGCGGCCTCCGCCACGAAGTAGTCGGCAAAGGCGTTGCGCCCCGCCGCCTCCAGGCGCTTGATGCGCGCCTCGACGAGCGGGTCGTTCGGTGGCGGAAACGGCAGCTTGTCGATCAGCACGCACAGCAGCGCCTCGCCGGGAACGTCGATGCCTTCCCAGAAGCTCTGCGAGCCCACCAGCACGCTGCGCGGCCGCGCGAGAAAGTCTTGCATCAACTGGCGTTTCGGGCTCTGGCCCTGGATCAGCACCTCGATGTCATCGGCGCCTTGCTCGAACTGCTCACGCAGCAACTCGCCGATGCTGCGCAGCGCGCGCAGCGTCGTCGTCAACACGAAGGTTCGCCCACCGACCGCGCGCGCGCAGCGTGCGGCCAGGCCCGCCACCGCCTGCGAGTGCTCGGGCTGATTCGGTTTCGGGAACTGCGCCGGCACGTAGAGGCGGGCGTGGTTGGGGTAGTCGAACGGGCTGCCCAGGCGCAGCACGCGCGCGTCGTCAAGCCCCGCCGATTCGGTGAACCAGCTCAGTCGCTCGTCGTCGCCGAGCGTGGCCGAGGTGAAGACCCAGGCCTTGCTGGCCACGCCCATCTGCTCGCGCAGCGCGTCGCGAATGTCGAGCGGCGACTCGACCAGCCGCACCTGATTCGCCGAGACGTCGATCCAGCGCACGCGGCCGTCGGCGGCGGGCCCCTGGAACAGCTTGGCAAGGTCCTTCAGTTCGGTGGCGCGCTCAGCCAGGCGGGCGAAGTCCGGGCCTGCGTCGAGCACGGCCTGCACGGCCGCGCGCGCCGCTTCGGTGGCGCTGGCCACGCCGCGCAGCGCGTCGCAGAAGTCGGCGCTTTGCGCACGTTCGTCCCAGCGCAGTTTGATGCTGCCCCGTGTCTCGCGCAGCGGCCCAGCCGCCGCCAAGCGCAATTCACGCCCCGAGAGCTCCACCGCGCCCGCGAGTTCCTGCCAGGGTTGCAGCCCGCGCGCCTGCTGCAAGCCCGCGCCCAGGCAGTCGCGCGCGAAGTCGAGCAGCGCGCCGCTGCCCAGCAGCGTTCCGAGAAAATTCACGCCGGCCTCGGCGAGCTGATGCGCTTCGTCGAACACCGCGAGTTCGACGCTCGGCAACAGTTCGGCCACACCGGTGTCGCGCAGCAGCATGTCGGCGAAAAACAGGTGGTGGTTCACGACCACCAGGTCGGCCGCCATCGCGTCGCGCCTGGCCTTCACGACATGGCACTGGCGGAACTGCGGGCACTCGCTGCCCAGGCAGTTCTCGCGCGACGACGTGACCAGCGGGATCACGCTGCTGCGCTCGTCCAGACCTTCGAGTTCGGCCAGGTCACCCGTGGGCGTGTGGCGCGACCAGGCTTCGATCTTCGCCAGGGCACGCACCGCCCAACGGTCCGCCAGGGTGCCCGACTGCCGCGCCTGCCCCATGCGGTGCAGGCACAGGTAATTGGCGCGCCCTTTGAGCAGCGCGATGCTGACGGGAACGTTGAGTGCCGCGCGCAGCCGAGGCAGATCGCGAACGAAGAGCTGGTCTTGCAGGCTCTTCGTCGCCGTGCTGAGCAAGGCGCGCGCACCGCTGAGCAGCGTGGGAACGAGGTAGGCGAAGGTCTTG
>JANOLA010000239.1:0-1944 GCA_031419535.1 Burkholderiales bacterium
CGCGCTGCGGCCAGGTCGCCGGCCAGCCACTCGGCTTCGCCGCGCAGCGTGGTGCCGAAGGCGTGGCCGCGCGCCGCGCGCCGCGCCCAGACGCTGGGCCTCGGTGGCCAGCGCGTCAACCGTTTGTCGCCAGCCACTCGATCACCGAATCGAGCGCCGGTGTCGCCGACGCCGCCTCGGGATGATTGACGAATGCCGCCACCGCGTGCGTGCGGCCGCTGCGGCAACGCACATAACCGGCGAGCGCGCGAGTCTCGCCGCCGGTGCCGGTCTTCAAGTGGGCGCGGCCGGCCGCCGCGCCGCTGCTCATGCGCCGCCCGAGCGTACCGTCGACACCGGCGATCGGCAACGAATCGAAGAACGCCTGCGAATGCGGGCCTTGCCACGCGTTGAGCAGCAGTTGCACCAGTGCCCGCGGCTTGCCCTTCTCGGCGCGCGACACGCCCGCGCCGTTGTGCACCGCGATGTCGTCCTCGGCCAGACCTTGCGTGCCCAGCCATTCCTCGGCTCGCGCCCGCGCTGCCGGCAAGGTGGCGGATTGCGCCGGGAAGTGATCCACGAGCGAGAGGAACAGACTGCGCGCCGCCAGGTTGTCGCTGGTCTTGTTGATCTCGCGGATCAGCGCCGGCAGGGGCTGCGACTCATGGCTCGCCCAGGGCTCGGGGGCTGCGCCGTCCAGGCCAAGTGCAAGTCCCGCGCCTTCTTGGCGCTCGACTCGGCTGCGCACCCGCCCCTTGAAGCGACCGCCGCATTCGCGCCAGAGTTCAGCCACCGCGCGGCTTGTCAGTTCGGCGTGCGGCACGGCCAGTTGTGCAATCTGCCGGTCGCCGCAGGTCGCAGCCCATTCGCCCCGCACGACCAGGCGTGAAACGGCTGCGCGCTGCTCGAGAAACGCCGACGCGCTGCAACCCTTGCCGGCGGTCAATTGGTTGAGCACGCGCAAGCCCGGCTGCCCTGGCGTCAAATGCACCGCGGCAGCGCGCCTGGGCGCAGTCTGCAGGGCCACGCGCAGCACGCCTTCGTCTAGCGTGAAGGCGTCCGGCCGCGCGTAGCCGGGCTGGTGCTGCGCGGGCCGCGGCGTCCACGCGTGGTCGCCCTCATTCAGGCTGAACGCGAACCGGTCGAGCACGATATCGCCCCATACCTCGTGCACCCCACGCGCCTGCATCTCGGCGAACCAGGTACGCATGGCATCGCTGCTCAGGCTCGCGTCACCGCCGCCGACGATGATCAAGTCCCCGAGCAAGCGCTGCTCGTGCAGCGTGCCGTCGAGGAAGGCGTGGGTGCGCCAGCGGTACTCGGGGCCGAGCAGGTCGAGCGCGGCCAGCGACGTGACGAGCTTGGTCGTCGACGCCATCTGGAAATGGGTTTCGGCATTCAGCGAGACGAGCGGCTTGGCGGCACGGCCGATCGGCTGTACGTGCAGGCCGAAGCTGGCGATGGGCAGGCCGGTGGCTTCGATCAATTCCTTCACCGGTTTGGGCAGCACGAGCTGCGGATTGCGCGGTTTCTCAGCAGGCTTGGCATGGCCCAGCCCGGGCAAGCAAGCGAGTGCGGCGCCCAGCATCAGCCCACGCCGAGACGCGCAAGCCAGTTCGGTATCGCGGCCGGGGCGGTGGGGATGTGACATGTGCGGAGGTTATTGAGTGAGAGGCTTGCGGGCATCCCTCATCCAGATGGGAAACCACACGGCGACCTGCGGCCCCTGCCAAAGATGTCGCATGCGATGCTCGCGCGGGACCTCCCCTCTGGGGTGGCAGTCAAGCTGGAGCGGCCTGGCCGGGGCTGCGGTCGGCGACGATGCGCTGTGGGCATGGTCAATCTTGATGTCGAGGTCGGGACGCTGGGTAACGTATGTGTTACCCTCATCGCATGCCCATCCGCGTCGATGAGTATCTGCGTGAAGACGGCTCGAACCCCTACAAGGCATGGTTCGACAGCCTC
>JANOLA010000240.1:0-3501 GCA_031419535.1 Burkholderiales bacterium
GAATACCAGCGCCCGGCTGCCGTCTTCCAGCTCCAGAACCTCGTCCATGGCGGCGCTGGGCAGCCCGCTGATCCACGCGATACCGTCGCCGATTGATACGACGCGGCCCTGCTCGGTCAGGCGCAGCCCGAAGCGATAGCCGCGCAACGAGGCCGCCGCACCGCCCGGGCGGGAGTCGATGCTGCTGTCAAGTCCCGCCATGCTGGGCCTCGGCGAAAAACCGCAACTCGTCTTGCAGATTGCAGCGCAGCACCCACGCACCGAGACTGATGCGAAACCCCGCAATCAGCTCGGGGTCGAGCCCGAACTCGCACAGCGCCGGTTTCACGCCGACCCGGCCGAGCGCCAGCGCAAGCGAACTGCGCTGCTCTTCTCCGAGCGCGTAGCGGCTGGTGATCTTGACCTTCGAGTCCGCGTGCCGGCAGGCCGCTCGCAAGGACTCGAGCTCGGGGTCCCCAAGATTCGGCAAATCCTCGATCAGCAAGCTGCAAATGTTCTCCTCCAGTTGCGGGCCCGCGACGCGAGACAGCAGGCGCGCTGCCGTAAGACGCGCCGATTGACAAACTTGGTGCCATGAGCTGCTGTCGGCGCCACGTGATCGAGTCTGGCGCAGCCGGGCGGTGGCTGTTCTGACAGGAGCCCAAGGTCTGCTCGTCATGGCAGCCCCGGCGCACACATGGGTGCACGATGCACTGCGCTGACAGCAGGGTCGAGCGCCGGCGCTGACAATCGTGAGCGCGGATCCGTCAACAACGCGACCGCGTGCGACTGCAGCAGCGCCAACGTCTGCTCCAGCGCGGCTTGCTGCACCACCAGCCCGCCGTCGATCAGCGGCCAGCGCAGTTCCGGCAGATCCGGTTCGAGAACGACGATCGGCGCGCCGCATCCACCCGGGCAGCTCCGCAGGGTCAGCCGCTCGTCGGAGAGATACCAGGGGCGCCGATGAAACAGCAGCCGCGCCGAGATCTCGGCGAGCGCCCATCGGCGCCCCAGCGTCTTCTCGATGCCGCCCGGCTGGTCGTAACGCTGCGCGACGTGGTGGACGATCAGCGCGTCGAGCCGGTGCCTGCAGCAGATGGCGTCCATCGGTGCGAGGTCGACCAGCGCCCCGTCGCAATAGAAATCGCCGTCAATCTCCACCGGCCGATAAAGGACCGGCATCGCCGCGCTTGCCATCATGCGCGGCGCGAGTTCCCCCGCTGAAAAAACCACCTTGCGCCCGCGCCCGAGGCTCATGGCGACGGCGTAAAAGGGATAACGACACTCCTCGAAGGTTTGCACGGCCAGGTTGCGGCGGCAAAAGGCAATGGCCGCGCAAGCACTCGACAGGCCGGTATAGCCGCGCCCGCGACGCACCACCACTTGCCACAGGAAACGCGGGAGCGAGTCGGGCGTCCAGAAGTCCCGCTGCGAAACTCGCGAGATGGTGTGCGCCCAATCGTCCAGGCGGGTCCCGCTCGCAGCGACGCCGCCCACCACGGCCCCGGCGCTGCAGCCCGCGCTCGCGCAGATCGAAACGCCGAGCTGTTCGAGCGCCAGCAGGAACCCGGTGTGCGCGTAGATGCCGCGCCCGCCGCCGGAGCTCAACACGACGCCGATGCGGCACGAATCAGTCATGGCGCGTCATCGATCAACAGCGCGGGCGCAGGCATGGCTTGCTCGGCTAGACGCTGATGAACTGGGTCATCATGCCCGCGTCTTCGTGTTCGAGGATGTGACAGTGAAGCATGAGCGGCGTTGCCGAGGCCACGGCCGGCGTGTGCACCGCGAGAGCCACGGTCTGCATCGATTCCACGACGAACGTGTCGCGCAGCCCTCGTTCGTGCAGCGCCGGCGCGAGCAGCGACATTCGCACGCCGTGCACATGCATCGGATGCGCCATTCCCGTGGCGTTGAAAAACCTCCAGACTTCGACCGTGTTCGCAGGAACGGCGAAGTCGATGCGATTGATGTCGAAAGACTTCGCGTTGATCGTGAAAGGGCTGCCCATCATGGCGCCGTCCAGAGTGAACGAGCGAGTCGTTGCACCGGCGCCTGCGACGACCGATGGCGCGGCGGGCAGGCTGGCCGGCGCAAGCGCCATCGCGTTGGCTTGCTTCGGCAACGAAACACGGAACTTCATCGCCGTGACCTCGGACACGCCTGAGCCCGCACCCATGCCCATGCCGAACCCGATGCCGCCGGCGATCGTGGCGGCGTAGAGACGCAATTCCTCACCGATCGCCACAGCGCTGAAATCGACCAGCGCCTCGGCGCGTTCGCCAGGCGCGAGTGCAATCGATGTGCGTGCGACGGGTGCGCTCAGCAGCCCGCCCTCGTTGGCCACTTGCAGCAGCGGCGCCGAATTGCCCAGGCGCAGGGCCAAGGTGCGCGCATTGCAGCCGTTCAACAGGCGCAGGCGCACCCATTGCTGTGGTGCTTGCCAGACCGGCCCGAAAGCGCCGTTCACCAGCAGACGGTCTCCCATGTATCCCGTCAACTGCTCGTTGGCGCTCAGCGCGTAGTCGATCTGCCCCGACGCTGCGAAGCGCTTGTCCTGCAACACCAACGCAAGATCGTCGACGCCCCAGGTGCCGGGCAGAGCGGCAGCCGGGATGGCAGGGTCGTCGATGATCAACAGCCCGGCCAGGCCCGCGGCAACCTGGCGACCCGTCGCCCCGTGCAGATGCGGGTGGTACCAACACGTCGATGCCGGATTGGCGACGGTGAAGCTCGCTTCCCACGCGGCGCCTGGCGCGACCGCCTGATGCGGGCCGCCATCCGCTTCGGCCGGGACGACCAGGCCATGCCAATGCGCCGTCGTGACTTCGCCGATGTTGTTCTGCACGCGGATCGTGGTCTTCTGGCCGGTGCGCAGCCGCAACGCGGGGCCGAGTACCGCACCGTTGTAGCCGAGCGTGTTCGTGGTGACGCCACTCAGCAGTTGCGCGCTGCCGCGTTGCGCAACGAGCGAAAACGTTCGCCCGCCGGACCCGTCGTCCAGACCCTGGTCCATCGGGATGATCGGTAATGGCCGCGGCGGCGCTACTGCGGCATCAGCGTCGATGAGCGGCGGCACGATGGCCTGTCCCATCATGTTGTCGTGCCCGCCGCCGCAAGCGGTGAGCTGGGCCAGCGCCGCACCTGCGGCGCCGAGCACCAAGGCGCGCCTGCGTGGATCGACGGATGAACTTTGGTTGACGCCACTGAGGGCGCCTGCGTCTTCTTGCAGCATCTGAATCGTGCTCCTGGACTTACTTTGGATAACTCGCATAGACGCTCGCCGCGCCCGAGGGGTCGATCAGCAGCACCTGATACGGGTCTTTGCGTGCCCCCATTTCCATTCCCGGCGAGCCCACCGGCATGCTCGGAACCGCCAGGCCGATCGCCTTCGTTCCCGCTTCCAGCAAGCGCTTCACTTCGATGGCCGGTACATGCCCCTCGAGCACATAGCCTTCGACGGTCGCCGTATGGCAGCTGCCGAACCGCTCGGGCATTCCCAGTCGTTTGCGCTCGGCGGTG
>JANOLA010000241.1:0-1856 GCA_031419535.1 Burkholderiales bacterium
GGCAGTTGATGGAGTTGTTGCGGGGGGAGTAGTGGGACATTCGCCTGGACTCACCGAAATCGCCTTGCATCAAGACTCTTAACGGACTATATTCAGACCAATCACGGCGACTCATCCATCACCATGCGCTACTCGTCCCAAATCAAGCCGATCAGCTATCTGAAGGCCAACGCGGCCGAAGTCTTGCTGGACCTTGCCGAACGACGCCAGCCGTTGGTCATCACCCAAAACGGCGAAGCCAAGGCCGTGCTTCAGGATCTCGCATCCTTCGAGCAGACTCAGGAAACCCTGGCCTTGCTCAAAGTTCTGGCCTTGGGAAATCGTGAAACCGAAGCCGGCCGCTTGAAGCCTCTGGCCGATGTGGTGAAGCGCCTTCGCGCCAAAGCCAAAGCTGCCAAGGCGGCATGACTCGGTACGAAGTGCTGCTCACCGCAGGAGCGGAACGCGACCTCGAGGAGATCCACGACTACATCGCCGAGTACAACTCAGCGCGCAACGCCGCTCGCGTGCTCGATCGCTTGCTCGAAGTGGCAACGAGCCTCGCGACGTTCCCGCAGCGCGGCGCATACCCTCGCGAACTTCTGACGCTCGGCATCCGGGACTACCGGCAGAGCTACTTCAAGCCGTACCGTCTGATCTATCGAATCGTCGATCATCAAGTCGTTGTCTACCTGATCGCCGATGGGCGGCGCGATATGCAGTCGCTGCTGGCACGCCGGCTTCTGGAGTAGCGACAAGATGCGAGAAAATCCGACGACTGTCGCGCTCACGCGCCAATACGGTGTCCTTCCTCATGTTCGGGAGGCCGACCGGGGCCAGCGCTGCGACCCATGCAGCACGCGGATCAACTCGATGCGCCGGGCCCTGGACCGCACGCGATAAACCACGATGAACGGCGTGCGGCCGATCACCAGCTCGCGCGTCCTTGCGACGCGGCCCGGCCGGCCCAGATTCGGGTGCTCGAGCAGTTGCTCCACCTGTTCAAGCACGCAATCGCCTTGCTCGATCGCGGCACTTGGGTTGTCTTGGGCGATGTACTCCAGCTGCGCATCTAGGGTGGCAATCGCACCCGGCAGCCAGAGCAACTTCAAGCGCCGCCTCCCCCCGCGCGCTTGCCGGGCTTGCTGAGCTTGGCCCGCTTGGCTGCCCAGCCCGCCTTGGCGTCCTCGTGCGACACCCATGGGGTCGCCGGGTCGTTCGCTTGCGCGATTCCTTTCGCCACTTCGGCACGGAACCACTTGTCGTGGGCCGCGGCGCGATGGGCGTGTTTCAGCGCTGCGGAGGCGTCGGGCCGACGGCTTGCCTTGACGATGCCTGCGTTGAACTCGGCTGCGTCAACGTCGAAGTTGCTGATGCCGACGCCTTTCAGGTAGCCCACCAGCGTCTCCAGCCTCTTGAACACGCGCACTTCACCGCTGCGCGTCGCCGCCAGCGGGCGCGCCGCCCTGCCGACCTGCACAACGATGCCCCAGCCGCCCGGCCGGCCGATCACATGGGTAGCGCGAAGTGCGTTGTCCTCGACGAGGCGTGCCAGAGTGCTGTGGTCGATGGTCGCGGCGGCCGGCATGTGTTGCCTCGGGAAGATGCGACAAGTGTCGCGCACTTATCTATAGTTTGCAATTCACGCGGCGGGTACCCAATCGCTCCCCAAGCGCTCACTCCGGCTTGCCCGTCTCCGAGAGCGACTTCAGGCGCCGGTATTGCGCTCCGATGACCTGATCGACCACGGCCGCCAGCTTGTCCAGGCCTGCGTCCGCATCGAGGCTCAGGTTCGACGCCTTGCCGGAATAGGTGTGCGCGTCACTCCACCAGCGCGGCAGTTGCACGATGGCCTTCCATACCTCGTCGGGCGTGGC
>JANOLA010000242.1:0-1758 GCA_031419535.1 Burkholderiales bacterium
CAGCCGCAACCATGACGCGTTCTTGCGGTTTCGTCGCCGCCGGCGTCTCCGCGTCGACCCCGAAGCGCACAATGACCGCCTCACTTGGTCGGGGATCGAATGCTCGGGAGCGGCCGCCTTGCCCTCAGCCACGGCGACGCCGGTTACGCCGTGCGTGTGGCGCATGCCCTTGACCGGCGGCGCCTCGCCGCGGTGGCGCTGGTGACGGTGCTGCTGTCGTTGGGGCCGTTGTTCGGCTCGGCGCTTCTCGACTTTTTCTCGCCCGCCGAAATCGCCCTGGCCTGGTTCGAACACCTGATCGAACTGGCAGTCATGGCGGCAACCCTCTTCGCTACCTATACGCTGCTCGACGAAGCGCTGCCGCGACGTTTGCCGGGTCGACTTGTCGCGCTGTGCGCGATGCTGCTCGGCCTGTCCGCCGTGCTGGCGCTGCTGCTTTACGCCTACTACGCGCACGGCTTCGAACACCTGCCGCCGGCGCTGCGCTTGCTCGCCGATTCGCCGCGCTGGGGCTTGCCGGCTGTTTTCATGGCGCTGATCGCCGATGTGCACCAGCGCGCCCTGCAAACCGATTCCGCCGCCAATGCCGCCGAGCTGTCGCGTGCGCAGTTGGGGCAGGGCGAGAGCGAACAGCAACTCGCCCTGCTGCAGGCACAGATCGAACCGCATTTCCTGTTCAACGTGCTGGGCAACGTGCGACGCCTGTATCGAACGCGTCCGCAGGCCGGCGCCGACGCGATCGCGAGCCTGATGCGCTATCTGCGCACGGCGCTGCCGCAGCTGCGCAGCGGCAGCGGCAGCCTGGGCGATGAACTCGAACTCGTGCGCTCCTATCTCGATCTGTTTCAGGTGCGAATGGGCGCACGCCTGACGTTTTCGATCGACGCCGATCCGGCACTGCACGCAGCCGAGTTTCCGCCGATGCTGCTTGTCACGCTCGTCGAAAACGCGATCCGGCACGGGCTGGAACCGGTCGGCGGTGGCCATGTCCTGGTGCAGGCGAAGCGCCGCCCACACCGGCTGGACGTCGCCGTGCTCGACGATGGCGCAGGCTTCGGCGCAGCGGCCAGCAGCGGCACCGGCGTCGGGCTTGCCAACGTGCGGCGCCAGTTGGCAGCGCGCTTCCAGAGCCGGGCACGGCTGACCCTGGAAGCGCGCGAGCCGCGCGGCGCCACGGTGACGATCACGATCCCGCTGCCTGCCGCCGGGGCGACGCACCTGGCCCGGGAACCGGCGCGTGTTTGAAACGGCGAGCATGAACCCGACGCTTGCATCGCTGCCGCTGCTGATGCAACTCACCGCGATCGTCAGCGGCTTCATGCATTGGCTGCGCACGCATCGTAGCGCGGTGACGATGGCGGGCCTGCTGTCCTTCGCGGCGCCGGTCACCCTGTTCACCGGCGCGTTGAGCGTGATGCGCGAACCGACGCCAGCCAACGCGACGCTGCTGGGCCTGTGGTGGCTGCTGTACGGCATCGAGCTGTGGTGCCTGCTGCTCGCGATCGGCTACGGGCGTGCCCGCCTGAAGCCTCCAGGCGGGCGAACCCCACGCGGCGCAACCAGGCTGCTGTGCGCATGCGCGGCCGCCGTGTGCGTGAGCATCTCGACGGCAGGGCGGGCGGGGATCCTCATCGAACAGGGTGTCGTGCAGAGCGCCCTGACGATGCAGCTGCATGCGTTCACGTTGTCCTTCATCTTTGCGTTGCTCTACCTGGCGCACCTGCGCCGCAGCGAGACGCATGAAGCGGCGCGGGCGCG
>JANOLA010000243.1:0-16817 GCA_031419535.1 Burkholderiales bacterium
AGAAAACCGAGGTTTCATGCGCCTTGCAGCCCGATCGATCCCAACCCGATCCACCCATCGCCGATAACCAATTGATCTTGTTCGACTTTTAACCGGACACTACTGACCTACTACAGGGTTTGAAATGCCGGTCATGAAGCACGACCACGATCACGCACGGGCATATCCAGCCGGGGTTCCAGCGCCAGCCGTCGCCCCAGTGGGCGACCCGGGCGCATGCTGCGCCGCACCGATGACAACACGAGGTCCGAACCAAGTAGCCTCCGGCCTGCGGTACCGGATTCCGGCGATGGACTGCGCCAGCGAGGAATCCGAGATTCGGCGAGCCCTCGACGGGATCACCGGCATACACACACTCAGCTTCCGGCTCGCGGAGCGCAGCGTGCGAATCGACGCGGCGGCCGATATTGCCGAGGCCGCCGTCGCCGCCATTCGTCGCGCTGGCTTCGAAATTCAGGCCTGGCCCGAAACCGACGCGGCCGCCAGCCCGGCGACGGGCACAGGCGCGGATGACGACCACGGCCATGCGCCGGGTACTGGCCTGGTTCGCCTGCTGATCGGCCTGGCACTGGCAACAGGTGCGGAACTGCTGTCGTTGCTGGCACCCGAGACGCTGCCGATCAAAGTGCTCGGCCTGGCGGTGGCCGGAGCGGCGATCGGATTCGCCGGCTTCGACGTCTTCAAGAAGGGCTTGACCGCGTTGTCGCACGGCCGCCTGAACATCACTGCACTGATGACGGTGGCCGTCGCGGGTGCCTTCGTCATCGGCCAGTGGCCGGAGGCCGCGATGGTCATGGCGCTTTACGCGATCGCCGAGTTGATCGAAGCCCGCGCAGTCGACCGCGCGCGCAACGCGATCACGGGCCTGCTGGCGATGGCGCCGCAGGAGGCGTCGGTGCGGCAGGCCGACGCAAGCTGGTTATCGGTAGCCGTGGCGTCGGTGCCGCTGGACGCGGTCGTTCGCGTGCGGCCAGGCGAGCGCGTGCCGATGGACGGTGTGGTCGTCGAGGGCAGTTCAGCCATCAACCAGGCGCCAGTCACCGGCGAAAGCATTCCGGTCGACAAGGGCGTGGGAGACCCAGTCTTCGCCGGCACGATCAACGAGATCGGCACCCTGACATTGCGAGTCACCGCCGCCGCCTCGAACTCGACCTTGGCACGCATCATCCATGCGGTCGAGCAAGCCCAGGGCAGTCGGGCACCGACGCAGCGTTTCGTGGACCGTTTCGCGGCGATCTACACCCCGGCCGTCTTCGTGCTGGCCCTCGCGGTGGCCGTGCTGGGACCGTGGCTGCTCGGTTGGGCTTGGCTGACTTCCATCTACAAGGCGCTGGTGCTGCTCGTCATTGCCTGCCCTTGCGCGCTGGTGATCTCGACGCCGGTGACCGTGGTCAGTGGCCTGGCTGCGGCGGCGCGACGCGGGATCCTGATCAAGGGCGGCGTCCATCTGGAGCAGGCCCGGTTGCTCAAGGCGATCGCGCTCGACAAGACCGGCACGATCACCGAGGGTCGCCCCAAGCTGGTGACCTGGAGCGTGCTGGGCACGCAACTCGACGCGATTGCGGCCGAGCGCATCGCCGCGGCACTCGCCGGGCATTCCGATCACCCGGTGTCACGCGCCATTGCCGAAGGGTTGAGCGCATCCGCCCTGGCTGTGAACGACTTCAAGGCCCTGGCGGGCCGGGGCGTGCAGGCCGAAGTCGAGGGCACGACCTACGTGCTCGGCAATCACCGCCTGATCGAGGATCGCGGCCAGTGCTCGCCGGACCTTGAAGCCACGCTGCGAACCCACGAAGAGGCCGGGCGCACGGTCACATTGCTGGCGTCCGCAGCCGGGCCGCTGGCGCTCTTCGCCGTGGCTGACACCATCAAGGCGTCGTCGCGCGACGCGGTGGCCGAGCTGAAATCGCTCGGACTCGTCCCCGTCATGCTCACCGGCGATAACCAGGCCACGGCAACGGCCATTGCGCACCAGGCGGGAATCGACGAGGCGCGCGGCAACCTGCTGCCCGAGGACAAGCTCGCCGCCATCAAGTCGATGCAGGCCCGGTACGGCCCCACCGCCATGACGGGCGACGGCATCAACGACGCCCCGGCCCTGGCGCAGTCCGACCTCGGCGTGGCGATGGGAGCGGCCGGTACCGACACAGCGATGGAGGCGGCCGACGTGGTCGTGATGAACGATGACCTGCGCCGCATCGCTGAGACCGTGCGTCTGTCGCGGGCCACGCATTTCATCCTCTGGCAGAACATCGCGCTCGCGCTCGGCATCAAGGTCGTGTTCATCTTGCTGGCAATTTTCGACAACGCCACGATGTGGATGGCGGTATTTGCCGACATGGGCGCGAGCCTGCTGGTCGTGGTGAATGGCCTGCGTCTGCTGACAAAGCGGGAAGCTCGGTGACGCGCGACCTTCATGAAGAAGGTGATGCGGCAAGTGCTGTTGGCGCCAAGGGTCACGCTTGCCGACGGAACCGTGTTGAAGGTCGAGACCGAGAAGGCTGGACGCCCCTGTTCCTGGCCTGGGCCATCGCCTCCGTGGCCACCGCTTGTGCGCTCTTTGTGGGCGAGGTGATGGGCATGACGCCCTGCGTGTTGTGCTGGTACCAGCGCATCGCCATGTTCCCATTGGTGGTGATCCTTGGCGTGGGCCTGCTCGAGCCTGATCGTCGCAGCATTCGATATGCCCTTCCGTTGGCATGGGCCGGATGGGGCGTCGCGGTCTATCACTGCCTGCTGTTCTGGGGCGTGGTGTCCGAGGGGCTGATTCCTTGTGGCAAGGGATCGTCGTGTGCGGACGCCAACGTTCAGGTGGCAGGCTTTGTCCCGATCCCTTTGCTGTCCCTGGCCGCATTCACGGGGATACTGGCGCTGTTGTGGTTCTCGAAAAGGAAGGTGAACGCGTGAACAGAAAATGGCTTGTCCTTTCGACGGCGGCGGCCATCGTGGTGGCCTTCATCGCCGGGGCTATCGTTTACGAGAACCGGTCCAAGCAGGAGGTGACGCGGGCCGTTCGGACGAGCAGCGACGCTCTGGTCAGAGCGCATTCGCCGGTTTTCGGCAATCCCGCCGCCAAAGTCACGATCGTCGAGTTTCTGGATCCAGCCTGCGAGACGTGCCGAGCCTTCTTTCCCGTCGTCAAGAGCATCGTCAACGCAAGCTTCGGTCAGGTCAGGCTTGTGGTGCGATATGCGCCCCTGCACCAGGGGTCCGACACGGCGGTGAAGATTCTGGAAGCAGCCAGGCAACAGGGCAAGTACTGGCAAGCCCTGGAAAAGACGATGGCTTTCCAACCTCAGTGGGCCGCGCACCACAGGCCGCAGCCTGAGCTGATCTGGGAGTTGATCGCCGACCTCGGGCTCGACATGGCGAAGGCCAAGGCCGAGGCCAACAGCCCGGCCATTGATCAGTTGCTGCGGCAGGATGTCGCTGACATGCGAACCTTGAAAGTGGACAGAACGCCGGGCTTCTTCGTGAACGGCACGCCGCTGCATGACTTTGGGGAAGCGCAGTTGAAGTTGCTGGTCGATCAAGAGCTCAAGAAGGTGTCGGCGCAATGACGGCGATGCCGTGCCAAGCGACACCCGTCGAAGATTGCGAGCACTCTGCGCCTGTTGCGCGGTCCCTGGCGTGTTCATGTGGACGAAGGGGACAACCGTGCGGAATCGTCTAAAGCCGCTTGAATGCACGCGACTGCGTCCGATCACCTTGGTTGTGTGGAAGCGTACGAATGTTTTGCGTTGGTACACTCTGCGCCATGCGTCGCGCACTGCTCATCTTCATGATGGTGTTGCTGCCGTTCCAGTGGGTCTGGGCGGCGGCGGCGAGCACATACACGCATGAGTCGGAGGTTTCGACGCCCCAGTTCAGCAAGCATGCGCACGAGCATGTGCACGAGCACGTGGTCGAACAAGTCAACGGCGCCGCCGATGCCGATCAAGGTTCGTTCGCTGCCGACCATCCGCATTGCGGGGGCTCTCATGTCTGGGCTGACATGAGTTGTGACGACGCGACCTTGCAGCCCATCTCCGGGTGGGCGCGCGAACGTATCGGCACCACGACCCCCGCCTACAACTCCCATGTCCCCAGCGGTCCCGAGCGGCCCGATCGAAGCGCCACGCCCTGATTCGGCGTGGCAGTCCTCGCGACTCGCTGCAACCCCATCGCACCGGCCCGCCCGGGCCTGACTCTGCGCCGAATCCTTTGCGTTGTTCCGTGTCGCTCGCCGGCACGGCGGACTTCACAGCAAGGAGATTTCTATGCGCTTGTCGGCATTGGCACGAGCACTGCATTCCAGGATCGGTACGGGAGTGGTGGTGTGCCTCTTTCTTTTCGAGGCCCGTTTCAGCTGGGCGCAAAGCCCGCCCGCCCCTGACCCTACCAGACCTGCCGCGCCGGCGCTCGAGCCTGCGACACCGTTGACACTGCAACACGCGCTGGCGCTGGCACTGGCGGGCAACCCCGATCTGGCGGTGGCGGCGCGCGAAATCGACGCCACGCAAGCCGCGCTGCTGCAGAGCCGGGTGCGGCCGAATCCGGAGCTGTCAACCTTGCTCGAAGACACGCGCTCGGCCAGCCGCACTACGACGATTCAGATCAACCAGCCGATCGAACTGGGTGGCAAACGCGCGGCGCGAATCGATGCCGCGCAGCGCGAACGCGACATCGCCAACGCCGACCTGCGATCGCGCCGCGCCGAGTTGCGCGCCATCGTCGCCGCCGCTTTTCACGCGGTGCTGGCGGCGCAGGAGCGAGTGCAGTTGAGCGCCGAGTCGGTCGAGCTCGCCAGGCGCGCCACCGACGCCGCTGCGAAGCGAGTGCAGGCCGGCAAGGTTTCGCCGGTCGAAGAAACCAAAGCGCGTGTCGCCGAAGGCACGGCGCGGCTCGAAGCGGCGCAGGCTCAATCCGAGCTGAGGTCGGCGCGCCAGAGCCTGGCTGCAACCTGGGGCAGCTCCGCGCCGCGCTTCGAACGCGCGCAGGCCCTTGGCGCCGGGCTCGAGTTGCCGCCGTTGCCCACAATCGAGTCGCTGGCGGCGCGCGTCGCCGCGTCGCCCGCGCTGGCGCGTGCGCAGGCCGAGGTGCAGCGCCGCCAGGCGCTGACAGCGATCGACCGGGCGAAGACCACGCCGGACATCACGCTCAGCCTGGGCGTGAAGCGCGACAACGAGCTGGGCCGCAGCCAGGCCATCGTCGGAATCGCTATTCCCTTGCCGTTCTTCGACAGCAACCGCGGCGGCCTGCTCGAAGCGCTGCGGCGCGAAGACAAGGCGCGCGACGAACTCGCCGCGCTCCAGATCAGGCTGCATGTCGACGCGCTGCTGCTGCGCGAGCGGCTCGCCGCCATGCATGCCGAGTCGCAGCTTTTGCGCGGCGACGTGCTGCCCGGTGCCCAAAGTGCTTTCGACGCCGCGGTGAAGGGCTTCGAACTCGGCAAGTTCGATTTTCTCGACGTGCTCGACGCGCAACGCACGCTGTTCCAGGCCAGATTGCAGCACCAGCGGGCGCTGGCCGAGGCGCAGCGCGCGGCGGCCGAGATTCACCGGCTGCTCGGTGACGCGAGCGAAACCACCGCACAGCCCGCCGCACCGCCTGCCACCCAGGCCACCGCGCGGCTCGCTGCACAGCTCGCCCTGCAGCCCGCCCTGCAACCCACGCCACAGCACATTGCCAAGCCCCAGGAGTGACCCATGAACCTCACCGCATCCCCCTCCAAATCGAAATTCAGGCAGGCCTTGCTGGTCGGCCTCATCCTCATCGTGGGCCTGGCGCTCGGCGCCTACATCGTGAACGCGAAGAAGTCCGAGTCGGCAGGCGATGGCCACGGCGCGCACGCCGAAGGCGCGAAGGACGAACCGGGCCACGACAAGCACGCTGGCGAAGTCAAGCCGAAGAAAGGCCCGCACGGCGGCCGCCTGTTCACGCAGGATGGCTACGGTCTCGAGCTGACGATCTTCGAGGCCGGCGTCGAGCCACATTGGCGCGTCTACACATTCAAGGACGGCAAGACGGTGGATCCGGTACAAAGCCAGGTCACGGTCACGGTGCAGCGCCTGGGGCGCAAGCCCCAGACGTTCAGGTTCGCGAAGGAAGCCGATTACCTCAAGGGCAACGCCAACGTCGAGGAGCCGCACTCGTTCCGCGTCGAGATCGAGGTCCGGTACGCCGGCAAGGACTACCACTTCGCCTTCGAGCAGGTCGAGGCACAGGTGAAGATGAGCGACGAGCAGGTGAAGAACAGCGGCGTGCAAATCGCTGCCGCCGGCCCGGCGCGCATCAAGGTCATGCTGCAACTGCAGGGCGAAGTGCGCCTCAACGAAGACCGCACCGTGCATGTCGTGCCGCGCCTGGCGGGTCTGGTCGAATCGGTCTCGGCGAACGCCGGCGACCGGGTGCAGCGTGGCCAAGTGCTGGCGGTGCTGTCAAGCCATGAACTGGCGAGCCAGCGCAGCGAGCTGCTCGCGACGCGCAAGCGCCTCGAACTCGCGCGCATCACTTTGCAGCGCGAGAAGAAGCTCTGGGAAGAGAAAATCTCCGCCCAGCAGGACTATCAGCAGGCCAGCGCCGCCGTGCAGGAAGCCGAAATCGCCGAGCAGTCGGCGCGCCACAAGCTGGTGGTGCTGGGTGCCGAAGCGGCGCCCGAGGGCAACCTGACGCGCTACGAGATCCGCGCGCCGATCGACGGCGTGATCACCGAGAAAAGAATCTCGGCCGGACAGGTGCTCAAGGACGATGCCGACATCTTCGTCGTCGCCGACCTGTCGTCGGTGTGGGTCGAAGTCACGGTGCAGGCCAAAGACCTGAACGTCGTCAAGGCGGGCCAGAAGGCGCTCGTCAAAGCCGCTTCGTTCCAGGCCGAGGCGACCGGCCAGGTGTCCTATGTCGGTTCGCTGGTCGGCGAGCAGACGCGCGCGGCGAAGGCGCGCATCGTGCTGCCCAACCCCAAGGGCCTGTGGCGCCCCGGCCTGCCGGTGAATGTGGAGCTGACCGCCGACGAGATCAAGGTACCGCTGGCGGTGAGCGCCGAGGCGGTGCAAAGCCTGCGCGACTGGCGCGTCGTCTTCGGCCGCCATGGCGACAAGTTCGAGGCGCGCCCGCTCGAGCTGGGCCGCAGCGACGGCAAGATGGTCGAGGTGCTCGGCGGCCTGGAGCCCGGCGAGCGCTACGCCGCGCGCAACAGCTTCGTGATCAAGGCAGACATCGGCAAGGCCGGTGCGAGCCACGATCACTGAGCACGACCACTGAGCACGATTACTGAGGGAGAAACCGACCATGAAACAGATCACCGCAATCATCCAGCCGCACATGCTCGAACCGGTCGACCATGCGTTGCACCAACTGCCGCACTTCCCCGGCTTCACGATGTGGCGCGGGCGCGGCGAACACCGCGGGAGCGGCCCGGGGCACGCCTGGCAACCGGCCGCCGCCGACGTCGCGGGTCATTCCGATGTCGTGCTGCTGATTGCCTGTGCCGATGAGTTCGCGCCCGCGATCGTGCAGACGATCGCGCAGCACGCCCGCACCGGCCACCCCGGCGACGGCCTGATCACCGTCGTGACGCTCGACGAAGTGGTGCGCATCCGCTCCGACGAACACGGCGACAGCGCCGTCTAACGCTCAGCCAGTCAGGATCCCAATATGCTCGACAAACTTCTTCAATTCGCCATCGCGCAGCGCTGGGTCGTGCTGCTGCTCGCACTGGGCATGGGGGCGCTCGGCGCCTACAACTACCAGCGCCTGCCGATCGACGCCGTGCCCGACATCACCAACGTGCAGGTGCAAATCAACACCGAGGCGCCGGGCTACTCGCCGCTCGAATCGGAGCAGCGCATCACCTTCCCCGTCGAGACGGCGATGGCCGGTCTGCCCGACCTCGAACAGACGCGTTCGCTGTCGCGCTACGGCTTGTCGCAGGTGACCGTGATCTTCAAGGACGGCACCGACATCTACTTCGCGCGCCAGCTCGTCAACGAGCGCATCCAGCAGGCCAAGAGCCAGTTGCCACCCGGGCTCGAGCCCGAAATGGGGCCGATCGCCAGCGGCTTGGGCGAGATCTTCATGTGGACGGTGGAGCCCAAACCCGGCGCGAAGAAAGCCGACGGCAGCGCCTACGACTCGACCGATCTGCGCACGATTCAAGACTGGATCGTTCGGCCGCAGTTGCGCAACATCCCCGGCGTCACCGAGATCAACACGATCGGCGGCTATCTCAAACAGTTCCACGTCACGCCCGATCCGGCCAAGCTGCTGGCCTACGGCTTGAGCTTTCACGATGTGCTGGAGGCACTGGCGAAGAACAACGCCAACGTCGGTGCCGGCTACATCGAAAAGAGCGGCGAGCAGTACCTGATCCGCGCGCCGGGCCAGGTGGGCACGCTGGAAGAAATCCGCGACATCGTGGTGCGCTCGCAAGGCGGCGTGCCGGTGCGCGTCAGCGACGTAGCCGATGTGCTGCTCGGCAAAGAGCTGCGCACCGGCGCCGCCACGCAGAACGGCGAAGAAGTGGTGCTCGGCACGGTGTTCATGCTGCTCGGCGAAAACAGCCGAACCGTCTCACAGCGCGTCGCCGCGCGGCTCGTGGAAGTGAATCGCAGCCTGCCGCAGGGCGTGGAAGCGAAGACGGTGTACGACCGCACGAAGCTCGTCGATCGCACCATCGAAACCGTGTCGAAGAACCTGCTCGAAGGCGCGCTGCTGGTGGTTGCCGTGCTGCTCGCGCTGCTCGGCAACTGGCGCGCCGCGCTGATTACCGCCGCGGTGATTCCGCTGTCGATGCTGTTCCTCATCACCGGCATGGTGCAGAACAAGGTCAGCGCGAACCTGATGAGCCTGGGCGCGCTCGACTTCGGGCTGATCGTCGACGGCGCGGTGATCATCGTCGAGAACTGCATCCGCCGGCTCGCGCTGGAACAGCATCGCCTGAATCGTCTGCTCGACCGAGGCGAGCGATTCAACGTCGTGTTCGAGGCGACACGCGAAGTGTTCAAGCCCAGCCTGGTGAGCGTGATCGTCGTCGTGCTCGTGAACCTGCCGATCTTCGCGCTCACCGGCGTAGAGGGCAAGATGTTCCATCCGATGGCGTTTACCGTGGTGGTGGCGCTGTTCGGCGCGCTGATCCTGTCGCTGACTTTTGTTCCGGCGGCGGTGGCGTTGTTCGTCACCGGCCGCGTGCAGGAGCGTGAGAACCGCCTGATGCGCGGCGCGCGCAGCCTGTACGAGCCGGCGCTGCGCTGGGCAATGGGCAACCGCGCACCCGTCGTGGCCGCGGCGCTCGTCGCGGTGGTCTTGAGCGGCCTGCTGCTCACGCGCATGGGCAGCGAGTTCATTCCGAGCCTCGACGAAGGCGATGTCGCGCTGCACGCATTGCGCATCCCGGGAACCAGCCTGACGCAGGCGGTGGAAATGCAGTCGGCATTGGAAAAGCGGCTGATGGAGTTTGCGGAAGTCGACAAGGTCTTTGCCAAGCTCGGCACGGCCGAAATCGCCACCGACCCGATGCCGCCGAGCGTGGCCGACAACTTCGTGATGCTCAAGCCGCAAGCGCAGTGGCCGGATCCGAAGCGCAGCAAGCAGGACCTGGTGCGCGCGATGCAGGAAGCGGCGGAGACGATCCCCGGCAACAACTACGAGTTCACGCAGCCGATCCAGATGCGCTTCAACGAGTTGATCTCGGGCGTGCGCAGCGACGTCGCGGTGAAGGTGTTCGGCGACGATCTCGACAAGCTGCTGAAGAGCGGCGAGGAAGTCGCTGAAGTGCTGGAGCGCATTCCCGGCGCCGCGGACGTGAAGGTCGAGCAGATCAGCGGCTTGCCGATGCTTTCGGTCAAGCTCGACCGCAAGAAGATTTCGCGCTACGGCTTGAGCGTCGGCGAAGTGCAGGACCTGATCGAAGTTGCGATCGGCGGCAAAGCCGCCGGCCAGGTCTTCGAAGGCGACCGCCGCTTCGACCTGATCGTGCGCCTGCCCGAGCGCATCCGCACCGACATGGAGGCATTGAAGCGCCTGCCCATTCCGCTGCCTGGAAACGAGAGCAAGGCGTTCATCACGCTCGGCGAAGTGGCGGCGTTCGAGGTCGCGCCGGGGCCGAACCAGATCAGTCGCGAGAACGGCAAGCGCCGCGCCGTCGTCACGGCCAATGTGCGCGGGCGGGACCTGGGCTCGTTCGTCGCCGAGACGCAGCAGCGCGTGGCCGAGAGCATCAAGCTGCCCGAAGGCTACTGGCTCGAGTATGGCGGCACGTTCGAGCAACTGGCCTCGGCGGCCAAGCGGCTGCAGATCGTCGTGCCGGTGGCGCTGTTGCTGATTTTCGGGCTGCTGTTCATGACCTTCGGCTCGGCCAAGGACGCGCTGCTCGTGTTCAGCGGCGTACCGCTGGCGCTGACCGGCGGTGTGCTGGGGCTGTGGTTGCGCGACATCCCGCTGTCGATCTCCGCCGGTGTCGGCTTCATCACGCTGTCCGGCGTAGCGGTGCTGACCGGGCTGGTGATGGTGTCGTGCATCCGCGACCTGCGTGCGCGCGGCACGGCCCTCGATGCGGCGATTGCCGAAGGTGCGCTGACGCGACTCCGCCCGATCCTGATGATCGCGCTGGTGGCCAGCCTCGGCTTCCTGCCGATGGCGCTGAACGTCGGCACCGGCGCCGAAGTGCAGCGGCCGCTGGCGACGGTGGTGATCGGCGGCATCCTGTCATCGACGCTGTTGACGCTGCTGGTGCTGCCGGTCTTGTACCGGTTGGCGCATCGGCGTGAGGAGCGCTATGAGGACGCCGGCGACCCGCGCGCGCAGCCGATCGTCGAGCCCCTGCCGGCGCCGGTCGTCCCGGCTTGAGTGTCCCTTGTCCCGCAATGAAATCTCCCCTCAATGAGCCGGCGACGGCCCTCAATCGCCAAGAAAGGATCTCATCATGAAGAATCGTCGAACATTTGCCCTCGGTCTGCTCGGTGCCGCACTGGTTCCGCTGAGCGGCTGCATGAGCAAGCCGCTTCAGGCCGTCAACCCCGACGGCACCTACTGCTACAGCATCGGCAAGCGGCCACGCAACAAGCTGACCTGTACGCCGGAGCCGGTGCCGCCACCGAGCGTCGAGGCAGACGTCAAGCGTTTCGAGGCCAGCGCCAACGCTCTGACTCTGTATGTGGTGCGTAAGCGTTGGGGTGACGCCCGCGATCCGGCCGTCGTCTCGTTCAACGGGCGCACCCGTGTCACGACGATTCCGGAGTCGCTGATTCGTGTCCGGCTCAAACCCGGTGAGCATCGTTTGAGCGTCGAGTGGGGCGGCCGCTCGACGCAGCACGGGGTCTCCGGTGCGGCGGGTGAAGTTCGATTCGTCGAATTGGTCGGATGGTTCTGGAGTTGGGGTGGCGAGTTCCGTTGGGAAGAAGGTTCGCCGGAAGGATCGCGGACCAGGGCCACGTCATCCAAGCTCATTGCCGACCTCGACATGCGCGCTTGAGGATTGGCGCGAACCGATGCAGCGCGGCGCCGGACCTCAGGCGCACTCAGTCCGTCGTCAGCACATGAATGATCGGGCATGCGCCCACGCTGCCCATCGCGTCGCATTGCTGCATCAGCTTCGACAAGGCTTTGCGCATTGCGGACAAGTCGGCCAGCTTGGCCTCGATCAACTCGCGCTTGCGTGCGACCAACTCTCGGGTCTCAAGGCAGGCGCGCGCCTCGTCCAGCCGCAGCAGGCCGGCAATCTCGTCGAGCGTGAAGCCCAAGGCCTGAGCGCGCTTGATGAAGCGCACGCGCTTCACCAGTTCGGGCGGGTAGCGCCGGTGGCCGCTGTCGGGCTTGGCGGGCTCCAAAAGCAGGCCGCGCCGCTGGTAGTAGCGGATCGTCTCGACGTTGACGCCGGCCTTGCCGGCAAGAAGCCCTATCGACAGCTCGGGAAGCACATGAAACCCCTTGACTCCGTACCACGGTACGGACTCTAGACTGCTCGCGTCGAAACAAGTTCAAAGGCTTGCGCGTGGCTTCGCTCAATGTCAATGGGTCTCTGGTCGCGGGGGTGCTCGCCGGCATCGGTGCCTCGCTGTGCTGCGTCGGTCCGCTGGTTCTGCTGACGCTCGGAGTCAGCGGCGCCTGGATCGGCAGCCTGACCGCGCTGGAGCCGGCCCGGCCGGTGTTCATCGGCCTGACGCTGATCTTTCTCGGCCTGGCTTTCTGGCGCCTCTACCTGCTGCCGCAAGTGTGTGAGCCTGGAACTGCCTGCGCCGATCCGCGAACGCTGCTGCGCCAGCGCCTGGTTTTCTGGTTCGTCGCAGCCGCGGTGCTCGGGCTACTCGCCGTGCCCTGGTTGGCACCCATGATTGTCTGAAAGGAAAAACCGATGCGACACCTCATTACCGCCATCGCATTCGTCTTGCCGATTGCCGCTGCGGCGGCGGAGCCGCTAACCGCCGTGCTGGACGTGCAGAACATGACTTGCAGCATGTGCCCGATCACCGTCAAGCAGGCACTGCAAAAGGTGCCGGGCGTCGCCGAAGCGAAGGTCGACTTCGAGAAGAAGACGGCATCGGTGCGGTTCGACCCGGACAAGGCTGACGCTGCCGCACTCGTCAAGGCCACCACGCAAGCCGGCTTCCCCTCGACGCTGCGAAAGTGAATGAATGAGCGATGTTGTCCTCAGCTCCGAGTTGACGTGCCCGCACTGCGGCCACGTCAAGCTCGAAACCATGCCCACCGACGCCTGCCAGTTCTTCTACGAGTGCGAGGCGTGCAAGGCGGTGCTGCGCCCGAAGCCGGGTGACTGCTGCGTCTTTTGCTCGTTCGGCTCGGTGAAGTGCCCACCGATTCAAGCGCGGAGGTCGTGCTGTGGTTGATCTGAAGAAGATTTCGATGATGAAGACGGGAACTACCGGAGCGTTGTTGGCGGCCATCCTGTGCCCCATTTGTTTCCCGAAACTCGCGCTCGTCGGCGCGCTGCTCGGCCTGGGGGTTCTGGCGCCCTACGAAGGCTGGTTCGCTGCCGCGGCCCAGGTCTTTCTCGTCATTGCGCTGGTCGGCCATGTCGTGGCCTATCGTCGACACCAGAATCGATGGACCGTGGCATTGGCAGGCGTAGGAGTTGCTTTGGTGCTGGGCAGCTTGTGGCTCTTTTATGTCGAACCTCTGGTCTATCTCGGCTTGGCTGTAGTCGTAGCCGCGACCATCTGGAGCGCGTTGGTGCTGCGACGCTGTGGATCCTGTATCGCCAACGCCGAGGTCAGGACCTGCGGACCCTCTTGATCAGGCGAGGGAGGAATGCGACCGCGCCCAGCAGCGCGATCGCGAGCAACGACTTCTGGATCGTGCCCTCGCCCCCCGCGATAGCCTCGCGACCCGCATAACCGAGATAGCTGTAGGCAAGTGCCCCCGGAAGCATGAAGACGTACGACGCAACGACATAGTGGAGCAGGCGAATCCGCGTCAGCCCCAGCGCATAGTTGAGCAGATTGAACGGCAGCAACGGAACGAGCCGCACAAAGGCGACGAAACGCCATCCTTCGCGTTCGACGCCATCGATGATCTGTCGGGTCCAGCCGCCCGCCTTGCGCGCGACCCAGCCCGACGCGAGGTAACGCGCAATCGCGAACGCGAGCGTCGCGCCGAGGGTGGCGCTGGTCAGGCTGTACAGCGTGCCCAGGACCGGTCCGAACAACGCGCCGCCTGCCAGCGTCAGCAACGCGCCGGGCAGGAACAGCACGGTGGCCAGCGCATAGACGCCCATGAAGATCGCCGGTCCCCAGATGCCGGCGCGTTGCACCCACGCCTCGAGCGCGGCGGCATTCAGACCATCGCGATAAACGAGCGCGAAGGCGATCGAGGCGACGAGCACCGCGAGCAGCGCAGCCCGCGCCACCATCTTGGCGCTCATCGTCAATTGCGCTGACCCTGGAACCGCGAGAAGAGCCAGTGCTTTTCGAAGAGTACCTTGGCGGCGTGCCAGAGGACGCTCGGCGTGCGCAGCCTGATCGCGGGCACGGGCTCGGCGTAGAAGTTGCCCTGTGCCATCCCGGCGCGCCCGCTGCCGCTTTCGATGAAACAGGCCCCATCGCCCGAAAACTGCCTGGGCGCGCCGCGCCCAGTCCACGCTGCGACGATGTTATGGACAACGATCTCGGCCTGGGCGTGGGCAAAGACGCCCGCCTTCGGCAGCGGCCGGCCCATCTTGAGCGGAATCACCGTGACATCGCCGATCGCGTAGACGCCAGCGAAGCGGGTCTCGAGGGTGTGCCGATCGACAGGGATCCAGCCGGATTCGTTGGCGAGGCCGGATTCGCGAATCGCCGCCGGCGCCTGGTGCGGCGGGACATAGAGCAAGAGATCGAACTCGGCGCCGGCACCGTTGGCGAACGCGAGCCGGCGCGCCGCCGCGTCAACCGCGCTCACCTGGTGCTGGGGCGAATAGCGGATGCTGCGCGCCTCCAACATGCCGCGCACCGCGGCGCCGAGCTCCGGCCCGGCCACCACCATGGGCTGGGGCTCGGCGGCGTAGAACTCGATTTGCGTCCGCTCGCGGATGCCGCGACGACGCAGGTACGCCTCCACCAGCAGCGCAGCCTCGTAGGGCGCAGCCGGGCACTTGTAGGCCGGCGCTGCGGTGAGGATCACGATGCGCCCACCGTTGAACGCGCGCAGTGCGGCGTGTCCCGCGCTCGCGCCTTCGAGCGTATACAGGCAGTGACCGGCCTGCGCCAACCCCGGCACCGCTGCGGGGTTGTACTCGGCGCCCAACGCAATCACGAGCGCGTCGCCGTTCAGCGTGCGCCCGTCGACGTCCACGGCGCGCTCTTGCGGGCGAATCTGCCTGACCTCGCCGCGAATGAAATCGATGCCCTGGCCGCTGAGCTGTTGGAGCGGCCGCGAAATCTGCGGCGCCTGGCGGTTCCCGACCAGCAGCCAGAGCAGCGACGGCGGGAATACATGCTGCGCCGCACGATCGATCAACACGACCCGATCAGTCCGCGGCAACGCCCGGCGCAGGCTCTGCGCGGCGACGATGCCGCCGAGCCCGGCGCCCAGGATCAATGCCGTGCGTGCCATGGCTCAGAACGTCAGCACCTTCTCGGCCCACTGCGTCCATTCGGTCAGCTCGTCCATGCTGCTGCGATGCGCGCCCTCGACCAAGCGATCGGCGGACATGCCGCGCGCGTCCATGCAGGAGCCGCATACGCCGACCGTGCCGCCATGGCGAACCACGCCACCCAGCATGTCGCCAAGGTTGTAGTAGCCACTCGGCACCTTCTGCCCTGCCGCCGCGCACGCTACCGCATCGCCGATCAGGAACACCTTGACTTCGGCGCCTGCCATCACCAGCAGCGAGCGCGCCAACCGAAGCGCGTTGTAACTGCGCTCGGTGCCGTACGGCGGGTCATTGAGGATGAAGAGCGTCTTTTTCATGATGCGGGCCTCGGTTTGCGATTGGCGTGAACATCGAGCTGTGGCTCGGGCCGGCGATTGATCGCGTAGCCACCCGGAGATTCGCGAAACGGCTGCATGAGCAACCGATCCAGGCGCAGATCCTCGCGGCTGCGGAAGGCGTCCACACCGATCACCATCGCCTCATGGCCTGCCGCCGGCTGCGCCCGGTAGGTGCCGAACAGACGGTCCCACCAGGGCAGGTTGAAGCCGAAGTTGCTGTTCGTTTCGTTGTAGACGATCGAGTGGTGCACGCGGTGCATGTCCGGTGTCACGATGATCCAGCGCAGCATGCGGTCGAGCAGCTTCGGCAGCCGTGCGTTCGCATGGTTGAACATGGCCGTGCCGTTGAGCAGCAGCTCGAACACCAGCACGGCGATCGCCGGCGCGCCGATCGCAGCGACTGCGGCGCACTTGATGCCGGTCGAGATGAGGATTTCGATCGGATGAAAGCGTGTACCGGTCGTGACGTCGAAGTCGAGGTCGGTGTGGTGCACCCGATGCAGGCGCCACAGCGTGGGGACCGCGTGGAACATGACGTGCTGGAAGTAGATCGCCAGATCGAGCAACGCCACCGCAAGCAGAACCGCGGCCCACGCCGGAAGCCCGACCGCATTCACCAGCCCCCAGCCATGCGCCTCGCCAGCGAGTGCGACCGCGATCGCCGCACCCGGCGCGACGATGCGCAGCAGCGCAGCGTCCAGCAGCAGCAGCCCGATGTTGTGCGGCCAGCGCGCGCGGCGGCCGAAGGCTTGTTCCCGTCGCGGCGCCAACACCTCCCACAGCGCCATGGCGAGGAAGATGAAGAAAAACACGCCGACCCGGATCACCGGTTCGTAGGCAAGGACACTGCTGCTGGTCATGGCGTGGCGACGCTTTCTGCTGCTATATTTCGCTTGGAATCGCGGAATCTATTAATCAAGCGATCGATTGAATACTAGACCACGAAGCCGGCCAAGTCAATGCAGCAACCCATGCAAAAACCCGCGCAGAACCCGAAACGCGAACTTTTCCAGCAACTCGCCCGCATCGGCACCGCGCTTTCGAGCGGCACCCGGCTCGAATTCCTCGAACTGCTCGCACAAGGCGAGCGCAGCGTCGATCAGCTCGCCACGATGACGGGCGTGACCGTTGCCAACACGTCGCAGCATTTGCAGAAGCTGCGCCAGGCCGGGCTGGTGACCGGCCGCAAAGAGGGCCAGTACGTGTTCTACCAATTGAGCGGTGACACCGTGGTCGGTTTGCTCGAGTCGCTGGGCAAGGTCGGCGAGGTGCATCTGGCCGAAGTCGAGCGCATCGTTCGGCTTTACATGACCGCGAAGGACGATCTGGAGCCGGTTCCGGCCAAGGAGTTGCTCGACCGGGCGCGCAAGGGCCTGGTCACGGTGCTCGACGTTCGGCCGCCGGAGGAATACGCC
>JANOLA010000244.1:0-9733 GCA_031419535.1 Burkholderiales bacterium
GCTCTGCTACCAACTCCCGGCGCTGCTGCGGCAGGGCACCGCGCTGGTGGTTTCGCCGCTGATCGCGCTGATGCAGGACCAGGTGGCGGCGCTGCGGCAGCTTGGCGTGAAGGCCGCGTTCTTGAATTCAACTTTGAGCAACAAGCAAGTGCAGGAGACAGAGCGCGCCCTGCAGTCCGGCGAACTGGACCTGCTCTACGTCGCGCCCGAGCGGCTGGTGATGCCGCGCATGCTCGAGCTGCTCGCCGAATCGCGGATTGCGCTGTTCGCCATCGACGAAGCGCACTGCGTGTCGCAGTGGGGACACGATTTCCGCCCGGAATATCTGCAGCTCTCGCTGCTGCACGAACGCGTCCCGGAGGTGCCGCGCATCGCGCTCACCGCCACCGCCGATCCACAGACGCGCGACGAGATCATCCGCCGCCTCGCGCTCGATAACGCGCGTGTCTTCATCTCCAGCTTCGACCGGCCGAACATCCGCTACACCATCGTCGACAAACAGGACGCGCGAGCACAGCTGCTGCGCTTCATCCGCGAGGAGCACCCGGGCGAAGCCGGCATCGTCTATTGCCTGTCGCGCAAGAAGGTGGACGAAACCGCCGCGTGGCTGGCCGCGCAGGGGCTGCGCGCGCTGCCCTACCACGCCGGCCTGGACGCCGACACGCGGCGCCGCCACCAGGACCGCTTTCTGCGCGAAGACGGCGTCGTGATGGTCGCGACGATCGCCTTCGGCATGGGCATCGACAAGCCCGACGTGCGCTTTGTCGCGCACCTGGACCTGCCGAAGAACATCGAAGGTTATTACCAGGAAACGGGCCGCGCCGGCCGCGACGGGCTGCCCGCCGACGCCTGGATGGCCTATGGCCTGGCCGACGTGGTGAACCAGCGCCGCATGATCGACGAGAGCCCGGCCGCGGAAGAATTCAAGCGCCGCCAGCGCGGCAAGCTCGACGCGCTGCTCGCGCTGGCCGAAGCGCACGACTGCCGGCGCGTGCGGCTGCTCGGCTACTTCGACGAAGCGAGCGAGCCGTGCGGCAATTGCGACAACTGCCTGCAAGCCCCCGCCACCTGGGACGCCACCGAAGCCGCGCGCATGGCGCTGAGCTGCGTCTATCGCTTCCATCAAGACCGGGGCCGGCGCTTCGGCGCGGGCCATTTGATCGACGTGCTGCGCGGCAAGGCGACCGACAAGGTGGCGCAGTTCGGGCATGAGCGCCTGAGCACCTTCGGCATCGGCGCGGCCGTCAGCGAAGCGCGCTGGCGCGGCGTGTTGCGGCAGCTGACTGCGCTCGGCCACCTGCGCACCGAAGGCGAGTTCAACACCTTCGAGCTGACGGACAGTTCGCGCGAGGTGCTGCGCGGCGCCGTGACGCTGCGGCTGCGCGAAGCCGACGAATCGCCCAAGCGCGGCGATGGCGCGCGCCGCAGCCGGGGGGCAAAGGGCGCGAAGGGCGGCTCCGCCGACCCAGGCCCCAAGGCCGGCGCGCCGCGCGGCATTCCTGCCGGGCTGGACGCGCCAGCTCAACAACGCTTCACCGCGCTGAAAGCCTGGCGCGCCGAAGTCGCGCGCGCCCACAACCTGCCGGCGTTCGTCGTGTTCCACGACGCCACGCTGACGGAGATGGCGCGACAGCACCCGACCACCTTGGGCGAAGTGGCTCAGATCAGCGGCGTGGGGTCCAAGAAGCTCGACGCCTATGGCGAGGAGATTTTGCGGGTGCTTGCCAGCTCGGATTCGTGATGAGTCTCCCGCGCGAATTGCTCGGTGCCGGGGAGTTCAATCTCGACCTGGAGTTGCCGTTCGCGCTGCGCATCGACGACTTTCGCCTCACCATGCAGGACGTCTACGACTTCTTCGGAGACGTGAACTCGGGCCTCGTCGCCAAGGGGCTCGACAGGCTCGACGACACGCTGCGCCCCGCGATCATGTCGGGAGTCTTGTCTGACATGCTCACCGCGAGCCTCGCCAAACACTCTCGTACGCTCGTCGTGAATGGCTATTTCAATGGTCACCCCGATCTGGTCGTGAAGGGCCGCTACGCAGACAACAAGGTGCAAGCCGGCGAGTTCGGCGTCGAAATCAAAACCACCCGCAAGGCGGGAGGCGCTGTCGACACGCACGGGGCACGTGACCAGTGAATGTGCGTTTTTGTTTACCAGGTCGACAACGCGTCTGAACCTGCTTCAACGCGCCGGCCGATGACGTTCACCGAGCTCTACCTCGGGCAGGTTCAAGTGGCCGACTTCCGCAAGAACGCACGCGGCGAATTGGGAACGCGCACCGCGACGCTGGACGCGGCAGGCATCGCCAAATTGCGCCGCAGTTGGGTCTATCGCCGTCGCCCCGGCGCGCCGGCTTCAGGGCCGTTCGACCGAGAGCGCGGCCAGACGCGGTAAGGCGTCGCGGGCGAGATTGAAATAGGTCTCGTCGCGCTCGATGCCGACGCTCGCGTAGCCCACCGCCTGCGCTGCGGCCAGCGTCGAGCCCGATCCGGCGAATGGGTCGAGCACGACGCCCTCGCGCAATGGCAGCACGCCGCGCACGAGCTTGCGCAGGAAGGCTTGCGGCTTGAGGCTCGGATGGGCGGCGATTTTTCTCTCGGCGGCGCGCGTCGGCGAAGACTCGATCACGTCGCCGAAAGGCTTGTCGTTCGAAACGCGCCTGAAGCCGCCCGTGCCCCACTTGCGCAGGTTGTCCTGGACCCGGCCCTCGATGGGTTTGCGAAACAGCAGCCACGGCTCCCACATCGAGCGCGGCATCACGCTCACGTCGGTGAATTCCACGTGGGCGGCCTTGGGCCGGTCCCCGCCGCGCATCGTCATCGTCAGGCGCACCAGTTCACCGCGGCGCTCCAACCCGGCGCGCGATAGCGCACCCGAGACGATGTACGACAGCAACGGGTTGCTGGCAACGACGACATTCGCGCCGGGAACGAGCACGCGGATGAGGCTTCTGCCCCAGGACAGAAAGAACCGTTCGAGCGCGTCGAGGTCGCTCGGCGTGAGCACCGTGAAGCGTGGCAGGGGCGCACGCTTGTTGCCGTCGAAACTCGGCGGGATGCGCCACACGCCGCCACGACCGGCGCGCAGCTTGTCCTGCTCGGCAGCGGAATATTCGACGAGACCGTAGGGCGGATCGGTTACGACCGCATGGACCGAATTCGCGG
Source organism: Burkholderiales bacterium (assembly GCA_031419535.1). Classification (GTDB taxonomy): domain Bacteria; phylum Pseudomonadota; class Gammaproteobacteria; order Burkholderiales; family Burkholderiaceae_C; genus JAEMQF01. The sequence goes on from JANOLA010000244.1 coordinate 3,168, forward strand.
GTTGCCGGTTCAGCCAGAGGTTGCAATCGTCCAGAAACAGCGTGGCGCTGCCGTGGCGAAAACTGATCGCCCCGGCAGCTTGGTCGAGCGCACGCACGGGCTTGGGGGACTCGAAGCCACTCAGAACGTACTGCGCCCGATCCATTCGCGCAAACAGATCGGGCGTGTTGAGGCGCAAGTAAGAGCGAACCGACGATGCCGGCACCTCGCCGATCAGCGCGGCCACCTCGCCGGTGATTTCTTGAACCGAAGCGGCGGCGGGGCGACCTTCCAGTACGCGGACAATGGCGTCTCGGACTTCTCCAGGGCGTCTGCGCATCGGGTCTCTCGTTGACAAGGCCGGATGAGTATAGACGTCCAGACGTCCCGCGGTGTTCACCGCCGCATTCACCCCGTGTCGGCCGCTGCCGCGTATCAACGGTTTGAGTCAGAGGCTGAGAGTTTTTCGGGCGTGCCCGAGCAACGCGCCAGAAGGTGGCCGATCTAGGCGCAAAGCGCAGCCATAGCTCGGGCTATGGCGAGCATTTGCAACGACGAGCGGGCGCCTTCTGGCGTGATGAGCGGGCATGATTGAAAGACTCTCAGCCTCTCAGACTCATGGCCATGCCCGAACCCGATGACGACGCCCTGATGACCGCCTACACCGCAGGCGACGCCCAGGCCTTCGAGGCTCTTTATGCGCGCCACAAGGGCCCTCTGTACCGTTTCGTGCGCCGCTTGCTGGGCAGCGGCCTCGCGGCGCAGGTGGACGAGGTGTTTCAGGACACCTGGTTGCGCGTGGTGCATGCGCGGGCTTCCTGGGCGCCGCAGGGCGCGGCGTTTCGCACCTGGTTGTTCACGCTCGCGCACCACCGTGCCATCGACGTGCTGCGCCGCAGCGGCCGCGAGGTGGCGCTGGACGCGTTCGAGACCGAAGACGGCGAACCCTGGCAGCCCGACCCCACCGCCTGGCAGCATTGGCCGGCCCCCGCGAGCGCGGCACCGCAGGCCGACGAATTGGCGTTCTGGCGCCGCGCCGGCCTGCGGCTGCTGCACTGCCTGGACCAGTTGCCGCTCGCGCAGCGCAGCGCGTTCTTGCTGCACCATGAAGACGGGTTGGGCATCGCGGAAGTGGCGGCCGCGCTCGAAGTCGGGTTCGAGACCGCGAAGACCCGTGTGCGCTACGCGATGAGCAAACTGCGCACCTGCATGGGCGCCTACCTCGCCGCCGGGGACTTGGCATGAACCACGACCCTCGCGACGCCTCGCCCGACGATTCGCGCGACGCGCATCTGCAGCGTGCGCTGCGCCACGCGCCCGACGCCGACTTGGGCCCGACGCCCGCGCTGAGCGAGGCGATTCTGCGCGAGGCGCGCGATGCGCTCGCGGTGGCGCCGATGCACAGCGCGCCGGTCGTGGCTGTCTCGTCGGTCACGTCCGTCACGCCTGCCGTTCCCGCCGCATCCGGCGCTTCTGCCGCCTCTGGCGCCTCCAGCATTTCTCGCGCACTGCGAGCATTGATCGACCTTTGGTCGCAACTCGGACAGCCGCGCTGGGCCGGCGCCATCGCGGGCTTGATGGTCGCCACACTGGTCGGCGTAATGTGGTGGGGCCAACCGATGGAACGCGCGGTTCAGGGAACGCCGGAGAGCCCTGAGACCACACGCGCAACCGACACCGCTGGCGCAACCGTGCCGAGCGGCGTGGCACCCATCGATCGGGTCCAGGGGCCGAGCCGATCGAACGAAGCCGCAGCGCCATCGCCCGCACCGGCAGTTCTGGCGGAAGCGGCGCCCGCCGCCGCGCAGACCCCGCCCGCCGATCGCCTCGCCAAGGGCCCGGTCAGCAAAGGCGCGCCGGCGGCCAGAGAGCAGAAGGCAATCGCGCGCGCACCGCAGCCTGCGACGGAGGCCGTCGCGCAAGCACCGCAGCCCACAGCGCAGGCACTCACCAAGCTCGAGGCCGCTTCGGCCGACGCTCCGGTTCCGGCGCAAGGCGCGCGCCCCGACAGCGAACTCTCCGCGCGAACACGCGCGCTACGCGCACCCCACGAGCCGAGCGCCGCAGGGGCCGCGCCAACGACCGCGATGGCAGATGGCAGGGGCGGCAATGTGGAGCAACGCCAAGACGCCGCGACGGGCATGTCCAGTTCCACCGCCGCTGCCGCGAAGAAGCCGGCCTTGTCGACATCGGCGACGCTGCTCGCGCAACTGCGCAGGAACATCGCCGCGCAGCCGCAGCGCTGGTCGTGGCGACTGGGTGATGGACTGGGGGGTGGGCAGTCTGGCGTGCCGGCCGATGGCGCCATGCGTCCAATGAGCGCGCAGTTGCAGGCCTGGCTCGCTCGGCTCGACGCAACCGAGACAACTCCAGTGCCCGAGGATTCACCCGTCGCGGCCGAAACACCCGCCGCGCTGCACCTGTGGCGCGACGCGCGCCTGCACAGCACGCTGCACTGGGGCGACAACAGCGTGCGGCTGGTTCAGGCCGAGGCGCCCGCCGCCGTGTGGCGCGCCGTCCTGCCCGGGCCGGCGCTGCTCGAGTTGCAGGCCGCTCTGGCCCAGCTCGCGCGCTGAACGCCCGGCGCCCAGCGGCGCGTCGAAATCAGGTCGCTCCGGTGCGGCGCGCGCTACAGTGCACTGCCGGTCGCGGAACTGTCATGCCGCCGCCGCAGAATCGAGTGTTTTGCAGGGAACCGCCATGGCCAAAGACTTCGACACGATGGAATTCAGCAACCACTCGCTCAACCCGAGCATTCACGAGGTCTCAGACCCCGCGCGGCGCGTCTGGATCCATGGCGGCCTCGCGGCGCTGGCCAGCGGCGTGCTCGGCCCGCTGCTGCCGGGCTGCGCGGCGCTCTCCAGCTCAGGCCCCTTGCTCGGCTTCAAGGCGATTGCCGCGACGAACACCGATACGCTGGTCGTTCCCGAGGGCTACGTGGCGACTGCGATCGCGCCCTGGGGCGAGCCGATCGGCGTCGCCGGCAACATGCCGGCTTGGCGCGGCGACGGCAGCGACAGCGCGGCCGACCAGGCGGTGCAGATGGGCATGCACCACGACGGCATCGAGTACTACCCGCTCGACGGCTCGCGGCGCGGCCTGCTCGCGATGAACCACGAGTACACCGACGACGGCCTGCTGCACAGCGACGGCTTGAAGACCTGGAGCGCGGAGAAGGTGCGCAAGTCGCAGGCCGCGCACGGCGTGGCGGTGATCGAGGTCGAGGCGCGCGTCGACGGTGGCAAGGCCGGCTGGCAGATGGTGCTCCCGTCGCGCTACGCACGCCGCTTCACGGCTTACTCGCCGTTCAATGTGACAGGCCCGGCAGCGGGCCACCCGCTGCTGCGCACCGCCGCCGACCCGCAGGGCCGCACGGTGCTGGGCACGCTGAACAACTGCGCGAGCAGCCAGACGCCCTGGGGCACGTACTTGTCGGGCGAAGAAAACTTCGCCTTCTACTTCGACGGCGGCGACAAGCTCGACGCACACCAGCAGCGCTGGGGGATGCGCAAGACCGGCTTCTACCGCTGGCCCGAACACGACGAACGCTTCAACGCGACCAAACACCCGAACGAGTTCAACCGCTTCGGCTGGGTCGTCGAGATCGACCCGCTGGACCCGACCTCCACGCCGGTGAAGCGCACCGCGCTCGGCCGCGCCGCGCACGAGGGCGCCTGGGTCGCCTTGACGCGCGACCGGCGCGCCGTCGTCTACTCGGGCGAAGACGCGCGCTTCGAGTACATCTACAAGTTCGTCAGCCGCGATCCGGTGCGCCCCGCCGGCGCCGGCCTGAGCGCCGCGCAGGCGAACCGCGAGCTGCTCGACCATGGCACGCTTTACGTGGCGCGCTTCAACGCCGACGGCACCGGCCAGTGGATGGCGCTCGCGCACGGCAGCGCGCCGTTGACGGCGGCAAACGGCTTCGCCGACCAGGGCGAGGTGTTGGTCAAGACGCGCCAGGCGAGCGACCTGCTCGGCGCGACCAAGATGGACCGGCCGGAGTGGTTCGCCATCGACTCGGTAACCCGCGAGGTGTATTGCACGCTCACCAACAACAGCTCGCGCGGCGCGCAAGGCTTGCCCGGCGTCGACGCCGCGAACCCGCGTGCGAACAACGTGATGGGCGGCATCATCCGCTGGAAGGAAGGCGGCGACTTCGACGCTCAGAGCTTTGCCTGGAGCCACCTGGTGCTGGCCGGCGACGCAGCGAACGAGCGCGCCGACGCCAAGGGCAGCATCAAGGGCGACAGCTTCGCATGCCCCGACGGCCTGCTGCTCGATGCGCGCGGCGTGCTGTGGATCCAGACCGACATGCACGCGACCCAGATGTACAAGGGCGAGTTGCAACGCATCGGCAACAACCAGATGCTCGCGTGCGACCGCGCCACCGGTGAAGTCCGGCGCTTCCTGACCGGCCCGGTGAACTGCGAAATCACCGGCGTCACGCTCACCCCCGACGGCCGCACGATGTTCATCAACGTGCAGCACCCGGGCGAAACGCCCACCGACCGCAGCGACCCGGCCGACCCGGCGAAGTTTTCGAACTGGCCCGACTACAAGCCAGGCGGCCGGCCGCGATCGAGCACGGTGGTGATCCGCCGCGCGGACGGCGGGCTGGTCGGAACTTGAATCGGCACCTGAGCGCCGCGCCGCCCTGACAAGGAAACGCACGGCCCCTTCAAGGGCCCCCAGGCGGACGACGTATGTCGTCCGCCTGGGGGCGCTCTCAAGTCACACGATAGAAATCGAGCAGCACGGCGCGTGCTTCACGCTGGCCCACCGCGATTGCCATCACCTTGTTCAGGTGCAGCCACTGCGGCGCGCCGGTGGTGAAACGCACGACGGTGCGAAAGAAGTATTCGTCGCGCGCGACCGGCTCGCCGCGCGCCAGCCGCTCCAGCACTTGCGGCGGGCCGTGGCGCAGCCCGTCGCTTTGCACTTCGATCAGCGCGCCGTCGTCGGTGCGAATCACGTAGTGCGCGGCGATGTCGAGCGCGCCGTCGGCGCGGTTCACCTGCCAATCGACACCACCTTCGACGATCGAACCGTTCAGCTCCGGGCCGCGCACCGTGCCGCCAAGCAGCGCCACATAGCGCCGCTCACCATACTTGGCGGGGCCCAGGCTGACCACGGGGCCGACTTCGCAGCGCACCTGGGTCATCGGCACGAGGGCTGGCGGTGCAGGAAAGGTGACGTGGGTCATGCCCGAACGATAACGCGTGGTTCGACCCTGCTCGACCCTACCCGACCCTGCTCAACCTCATTCCACCTTGCCGATGCCGCGCACCGCGGCCGCCATCGCCACCGCGTCGGTGTCCCAGTAGACCTGGAACTCCGGCGCGTCGAGGTACTCGACCGGGCTGCCGGCGCGCGTGATGGTCTGCACCACTTGTGGGTCGGCGGCAACTTTGCGCGACGCGGCGCGCAAGCGCTGCACGATGTCGTCGGGCACGCCGGCCGGAACGAACAGGCCCGACCACTGCGCAAAGCGCGTCGCGTGGCCGAGCTGCGCCAGGCTCGGCACTTCGGGCAAGCTGGCGAGCGGCCGCTCGCCCCAGTGCGCGAGCCCGCGCAGCTTGCCGGCCTTGATGTGTTGCGCCACGGTCGACGGCCCGCTCGCCACCGCATCGACCTGGCCGCCGAGCAACGCCGCCACCGCCGGCCCCGCGCCGGTGTACGGAATGTGCGTCATGCGAAACCCGGCGTTGGCCTTGAGCATCTCCATCGGCACGTGCATGGTTCCGTAGTTGCCTGAGCTGCCGTAGTTGAATGCACCGGGTTTGGCCTTGGCGTCGGCCACAAATTCGGCCAGCGTTTTCCACGGCGCCTCGGCGCGCACCACGAACACCGTCGGGTCCGCCGTGAAGCGCGCGATGGGCTTGAACTGGTTTGTCGTGAAGGCGGGCTTGCGATCGAACAGCTTGTCTGCCTCGGGCAGGATCGAGATCGACGACAGCGACAGCAGCAGCGTGTAGCCGTCAGCCGCCGCGCGCGACGCGTGCGCGATGCCAAGCGCGCCGCCCGCGCCGGCCTTGTTCTCCACGATCACCGGCTGCTTCAACTCGCGCGCCAGCGCTTCCGCGACGGGGCGCGCCACGGTGTCGGCCACGCCGCCGGGCGGGAACGGCACGAGCATCGTGATGGGCCTGTCGGGCCAGTTCGCCTGCGCAGCGGCGCCGCCCGCGGAGCTAAGCGCCGCAAATGCGAACGCCGCGAGCGCGAGCGCGGTTGCCGTGCGCCACTGTCGAAACTGCAAAGTCATGGCTCGCCTCTTACGGCCTTGGGAATCATGGCCTTCACGGCATTGTGCCCATTCGGTGTCGACAAGGTCGCATGGGAAACTTCGCCTTCGCTTTCACGTATCTCGGAGCAGCCCATGAATCAAGCAATGTCGACTCGCCGTTTCCTGATTGCCGCGCTGGTCGGCGCCTGCGCGGCCCTCACCGGGTGCGGTGCCAAGAAAGCGCACAACCCGCCGGGCGCGTTGCAACCGGTGAACGCGGTGGCCGACGGCGAGGATGAGCGTGTGATGCTCAAGGGGCATGACGTGGTGTCTTACTTCACCCAGGGCCGGCACGCGCTCGGCT
>JANOLA010000245.1:0-2105 GCA_031419535.1 Burkholderiales bacterium
GGGGCGACGCATATCTCGTTCGGCGACCCGGACTTCTTCAACGGTCCCACCCATGGGCTGAGGCTGGCGCGGGCGTTGCACGACGCATTTCCCGACGTCACGTTCGATGCCACCATCAAGATCCAGCACCTCATCGAACACGCCGAACTGCTGCCCGAGTTGCGGCGCTGCGGCTGCCTGTTCATCACCTCCGCCGTGGAGGCGGTGGACGACGCCATCCTGCACCTGCTCGCGAAGAACCATACGGGCCGCGACTTCGACCGCGCAGTGGCGCTGACCCGCGCCGCCGGCATCGCACTCGCCCCGACCTTTGTCGCCTTCACCCCGTGGACGACATTGGAAGGCTACATCGCGCTGCTGGAGCGGCTGCTCGAGCTGCAACTCGTGCAGAGCGTGCCCCCGGTGCAACTCTGCATCCGGCTGCTGATTCCGGCAGGCTCGTATCTGCTGCAGCTGCCCGGATTCCAGGAGCGGCTGATGGCGTTCGACGCCAGGCTGCTGGGCTATCCGTGGCAGCATGCCGATCCACGCGTCGACGTTTTGCAGCGCGAGCTGCAGGCGTTGCTCGCCCGATGCGAGCTGCAGCGAGCGCCGCGCCGCGAAGTGTTCGCCGCCATCTGGCGCATGGCGCACGAGGCTGCGCAGCGCCCCGTGCCGAAACTTCCAGACAAGCTCGGGTCGGCGATCCCGCGTCTGTCGGAGCCCTGGTACTGTTGCGCCGAGCCGACCGACCAGCAGCTCCAGTCTTTCTGAACTCAGCGACCCATGAAGCGCGTGCTGCTGCTGCTGCCGACCACCGGTTACCGCAATCACGACTTCGTGGCTGCTGCGAAAGCGCTGGGCGTCGAGATCCTGGCGGCGGCCGACTACTGCCACCGGCTCGCGCCCTCGTGGGGCCTGCCGCCCATCATGGCGCTGCATTTCGACCAGCCCGAGCTGGCGGCCGAGATCGTCCTGCGCGAGCTTGGCGGCAAGCTGGACGGCGTGCTGGCGGTGGACGATTCGGGAGTCGAGCTGGCCGCGCTGCTCGCGCAGCAGCTTGGCTTGGCCGGCAACCCCGCTGCCGCGGTGCGCCGCTTTCGCGACAAGCTGGCCTTTCGCCAGCTGCTCCATGAGGGAGAGTTCCTGTGTCCCGAATTCCATCACTTGCCGAGCGGCGAAGACCCGCGCACGCTGGTTCCTGACTTGAAGTTTCCGGTGGTCGTGAAGGCGCGGCGTTTGTCGGGCAGCCGTGGCGTGATCCGTGCCGATGACTCCGAAGCGCTGGTGCGGGCGGTCCATCAGGTGCGGGCGATCCAGCTGCGGGCCGACCGCGACGCCGAGGAACTGGGTCTGATTGTCGAAGACTTCATCCCCGGCCGCGAGTTCGCGCTGGAAGGCTGCCTGGAGCGGGGCGAGCTCACGACGCTGGCCCTGTTCGACAAGCCTGACCCTCTGGACGGGCCGTATTTCGAAGAGACGCTTTACGTCACGCCGTCGCGACTGGCGGGCTCGCTTCAGGAAGGTATCCGCGCCGATGTGGCACGGGCCTGCCGCGTGGCTGGGCTCGCGACCGGGCCGGTGCACGCCGAAATGCGCGTCAATGAGCAAGGCGTCTGGCTGCTGGAGATCGCGGCGCGATCCATCGGCGGCTTGTGCGGGCGGGTGCTCGAGCATTCCCTGGGCATGAGCCTGGAGGAGCTGATCCTGCGTCAGCTGGTGGGCGAACCGGTGGCGCATCTGCGCGAAGCGGCTGGCGCGGCAGGCGAGGGTGGTGCGGACGGCGAGGGCGGTGAGGGCGGTGAGGGCGGCGGCGGTGGCACCGGTTGCGCCGCCGGGGTCATGATGATTCCGATTCCGCGGCGAGGCATTTGCCACGGCGTTGAAGGCCTGGCTGCCGCACAGTCGGTACCCGGAGTGACCGGCGTGAGCATCACGGCGCAGCCCGGCCAGATCGTCGCGCCACCGCCGGATGGCGCGAGCTACCTCGGGTTCATTTTTGCCAGGGCTTCGATTCCCGCGCAGGCCGAGGCGGCGCTGCGTAACGCGCATCGTTGCCTGCGCTTCGACATCCGCCCGGAGTACTCGGCGCAGGCGGTTCGTTCAGCTCCTTGATGGCGGCGGCG
>JANOLA010000246.1:0-7435 GCA_031419535.1 Burkholderiales bacterium
CGGTTCGACGGCGACTGCGCCATTAGGATGCCGACCAGGCCTTCCTTCGGGTCGACCCAGAAGCGCGTGCCCCAGGCGCCGGCCCACATCGCGTCGCCCTTGCTGCCCGGCACCCAGGCCACGCCGTCGTGCAGCCGCACGCCGAAGCCGAGGCCGAAGCCGTAGCCCGGCCCGGTGGTCGCCTGCGTCGTGCCGCCCATGCCGACGGTGTGGTCCGACAGCATGAACTCGACGGTCTTCTTCGACAGGTAGCGCTTGCCGGCGTACTCACCGCCGTTCACCATCATCTGCGCGAATTTCAGATAGTCGAGCGTTGTGCCCACGAGCCCGGCACCGCCCTTCAGGTAGCTCTTGCCCACCGGGTTGTCGAACTGGCGATAGGCCTTGAGCATCGTCGCCTTCTGGGCATCGCTGTCCAGCGTGTCGGCCAGGCGTGCGCGCTTGTCGGCGCTCACCCACCAGGTGGTCTCGTTCATGCCCAGGGGCTCAAGCAGCATGTCGCGCAACACGACGTCCAGGCTCTTCCTCGTCACGCGTTCGAGCAGCAGGCCCAGCACGTCGGTGGCGATCGAATACTCCCAGAACGTTCCGGGCTGGTGCGCCAGGGGAATCGTTCCCAGGTTCTTCAGCATCTCGTCGGCGGTGATGTCGAACTCGCGCGATTCGATGTTCAGGTCTTCATACATCTTCTTGATGCGTGGCGAACGCGTGCTGCCCGCGTAGACGAAGCCCGCGGTGTGGCGCATCAGGTCCTGCACTGTGATCGGCCGGTTCAAGGGCACGTCGCCGGCCGGCGTTTCGACCTTCAGGTCCTTCAGCTCGGGCAGCCACAGGGTGATGGGGTCGTTGAGCTTCATCCCGCCCTGTTCCACGAGCATCATGCCGGCCACGGTGACGATCGGCTTGGTCATCGAAGCCAGCCGAAAGATTGCGTCCTTGCCGAGGGGCTTCGTCTTCGCGGCGTCGCTGAAGCCCGTGGATTCGAAGTGCAAGACCCGGCCGTGGCGCGCCACCAGCGTCACCGCGCCGGGGAACGTGTTCTTGTCAACTTCCGCGTTGATGACGCTTGGAATGCGGATCAATCGGTCGGCGGACATTCCGCCGTTCTCGCCGATCGGCAAGACGCTGCCGGTGGGCGTGGTGCAGGCGCCGAGCAAGGCCAGAGCCAGGCAGGCGAGAGTCAGGCGAACGTGGTGCATCGTGTCTCCAGTGGGTTGTGGGGTGGTGGCTTGTCAGCGCGGATTGCCGGTATCGGCCAGCAGGCCCGCAGCCTCGACGGCGGCAACGGCGCAGACCTCGTCGTTGTCCGACGTGTCGCCACTGACGCCGACGGCGCCGACGATGGCGCCCGCGGCGTCGCGGATCAGCACACCGCCGGCCACGGGGACCATGCGGCCGTTGCACATGGCGTTCAGCGCCGTGAAGAACGTCGGCACCTTTTCGGCGCGCCGCGAAAGTTCGCGCCCGCCGAAGCCCATGCCCAGCACGCCCCAGGCCTTGCCGGTGGCGATGTCGGGGCGCAGCAGGCTCGAGCCGTCGGCGCACTTCAGCACCTTGAGCAGGCCGCCGCTGTCGAGCACGGCCACGGTGAGTGGCGCGAACTTCATTTCGCGGCCTTTTTGCAGCGCGCGTTCGGCGATAGCGTCGGCTTGAGTGAGTGTGATCGAGCTCATTGCATCGGGTCTCGGTGGGGTTGGCGTGCTGCTGGCAGCGCTGTGGCGGCCGGGTTGCGATGATGCATCAATGGCGCACCAGGCGCGCCATGTCGGCCAGCACGGCGCACACCGCGGCGGTGTCTTGCGCACCGCGGCCCTGCGCCATCGCGGCGCTGTAGATCGGCGCGCAGGCGCTGAGCATGGGCGTTGGGCAGTTCAGGCTCGCGGCGAACTCGGCGATGATGGCCATGTCTTTTTGCCAGGTCTCGACTTTCATCGTCGCCGGCTCATAGACGTCGTTGATCATCTGCGGCCCCCGCACGCTAAACATGCGCGAGCCGCCGGCACCATCACCGACGACGCGATAGATGTCGCGCGGGTCCAGGCCGGCTTTCATGCCCAGCACAAAGGCCTCGGCGGCGGCGACGTTGTGGATCGCCACTAACAGGTTCGCGACGAACTTCATCTTGCTGCCGTTGCCGAACTCGCCCAGGTTGTGGTGGGCGCGCGCAAAGCCGTCGAACACCGATTTGCAGCGTGCGATTGCCGCGCTGTCGCCGCTCGCGTAGACCAGCAGGTCTTTGCTCTGGGCTTGCGCGCCGGTGCCGCTCAAGGGGCAGTCGAGCATGATGAGATTCGGCGCCGCGGCGTCGCGCACGCGTTGCTTGTCAGCCAGCGGCAAGGTGCTGGCTTCCACCAAGATCTGCTGGCTGCGCCCGGCGGCGAGCAGGCCATCGGCCTGGCTGACCACGGCGTCGAGCGCCTGCACGCTGGGCAAGACGCTGACGATGACGTCGGCCTGCGCGGCCACTTCACGCGGGCAAGACGCCGGCACGCCACCGGCACTCTCGAACTCGGCCAGCCGCTTCGGATTCACATCGAAGCCGATCACGGTGAAGCCGGCCGCCGCGAGATTGCGCGACATCGCGCTGCCCATGATGCCCAGGCCGAGCATGCCCACGCGCGCTTGCGCCATCTGCGGCGTTCCTCAGGCCGCGGGTGCGGCGCCTTCGACGATGACGATTTCAACCTCGCCCGCGCCATTGCGCTTGCGAAACGCCGAAGCCTCCTGGTAGGCGGGCGACTCGTGGCACGCAACCGCCTGAGCCATCGTCGCGAATTCGATCACAACGAAACGCGCGAAGCGGTCGGTGCCTTCCATCACTTGGAACTTGCCGCCGCGCGCCAGGATCTTGCCACCGTGGTCTTTGAGGATCTTCGGCACCTGGTCGGTGTATTTCTTGTATTCGATCGGATCGTTGATCCGGCCGCGGGCGATCCAATAGGCGGGCATGTTCGGTTCTCCTCAAGGATTTTCAGTTGGCGATCGTGTTGCCAAGGTTGGGCAGCCAGGTCGCGATTTGCGGAAACACGGCGATCACGACAATCGCGGCGAGCAAGGCCATCCAATAGGCCACCGAGCCGGAGAAGATCTCGCTTGTCGACAGGTTCTTTTCATCCGTCACCGCCGCCTTGACAGTGAACACGAGGATGCCGAACGGCGGCGTCAGCAAGCCCGTCTCGATGGCCAGGATGCCCAGGATCGCGAACGCGATCGGGTCGAACCCGACGGCCACCGCCACCGGCGCGAACACCGGCACGGTGAGCAGGATGATCGAGATCGAATCGATGATGCAGCCCAGGATGAACCACACCAGCACCATCAGCAACAGGATCACATAGGGCGACAGGCCCGAGCCGAGAAAGAACTCCTTGGCCGCGCCGGTGATTCCCGTCATCGCGAGGATGCGCGAATAGAGCTGAGCCGTTACGAGCAGCAGCAGCAACGGCGCCGAGGTCCTGCCCACCGACAGGATGACTTCAACCATCTCCTTGCCGCGCAGCCCGCGCATGAACGCCAGGATCAGCGCGAGCGTCGCGCCCACACCCGCGCCTTCGGTGGGTGTGAACGCGCCGAGCCAGATGCCCCCGAGCACGAGCACGACGAGCGCGATGATGCCCAACGTGCTCCACAAAATCGTCGTCAGCGACTCCTGCGTCGCCGATTCATTGACGAGCCGCGCCTGCGCCTGCGCGGCAGGCAGATTCGGCCCTTCGCCCACACGGTGCGGCTGCGTCTTCGCGACCCAGACGATGTAGGCGATGTAGAGCGTGACGACCAGGAAGCCCGGAATGATTCCGGCGATGAACAGCTTGCCGATCGCCAGTTCGGTAAGCACGCCCCAGACGATCATCAAGACGGAGGGCGGAATCAGCATGCCCAGGCACGCGCTGCCGGCAATGCAGCCGAGCGAAAACTTGCGCTCGTAACCGAAGCGCCGCATTTCCGGGTGCGCGATTTTCGAGAATGCGGCGGCTGCGGCGATCGACACGCCCGTGACAAACGCGAACACGGCATTCGCCAGCACGGTGGCCACGCCCAAGCGCCCAGGCACCCACTGCGTGAGCCGGTTCACGAGCGTGAAGAGGTCGCGCGCGGCGCCGCATTTGGCGAGAAATTCGCCCATCAGCATGAACAGCGGAATCACCGCGAACACATAGTCGCGCAAGGCCTCGTACGCCGTGCTCGCGCTGAAGCGGCGCACCGTTTCCCAGTCGCCGTTGATGAGGTAGATGCCCAGCAGGCTCGTCACGCCGAGCGAGATGGCGATGTGAAAGCCGCAAAACACCAGAGTGAGCAGAACGCTCACCAGGATGATCATGTCGGTTGCGTTGAACATGGCGTCGTCCGCGCGCTGTCAGTGCGACGCGCCGTAAGTCGCGGGCGGCTTGCCGGCGAGCGCCAAGCTGGCGTTCTCGACCACCATCAACAGGTAACTCGTCGCGGCCAGGGCGGTGCCGAGCACGAGCACAAAGCGCGTCGGCCAGGCGGGGACGCGCAGCGCCCCCTCGCCTTCGAATTCGTTCGACACCCAAGCGTGGATCGCCGGCTCCACGCTGCCCCAGCAGAGAAAGGCGAAGAAGCCGGCACCGAGCACCGCGCCCAGCATCGTCATCCAGGATTGAATGTGTGGCGGCGCTCGCTTGATGAAAGCGTCCACATGCAGCATGCCGCCGGAACGAATGGCGTAACCCGCTTGCAGGAAGCAGATAATGACGATGGAGGTCGACACGATTTCGGGTGTGCCCTTCACTGGAGAGTTGAAGAGCACGCGGCCCAGCACGTCGGCGACGACGAGAAAACACAGCGCGAACGCGAGGAACGCCGCGAGGTAGAGAAACGCGCGCGTGACGGCGTCGTTGAGGCGGGTCAGCATCGGCGGGCTACTTGATCGGCGGCTACTTGATCGGGTAGCGCACCGGCCACTTGTAGCCCAGCTTCTCCGCTTCCTCCAGCGTCAACTTCAACACCTGCGTCGCCGGCAGGCCCTGCTTGTCGAGCTCGGTGGCGCGCTCTTGCGGCCAGTTCGTCAGCGACTTGGCCCAGTCCAGGCGCACTGAATCGGGCACCGTTTTCACGACCGCGCCCACGCGCTTCAGCTCGGCAATCTGCTTCGGATAGTTCTCTTCGTTCACCGTGCCGGTGAGGACTTCGTACTCGCGCCCGACCTCGACGAGGATGTCTTGCACCTCCTTGGGCAGCTTCGCGAAGCGTGCCTTGTTCATCGTCAGGCCGTGCCAACTGATCGAGCCAAAACCCACTTCGGTGTAGTACTTCGCCACTTCGGTGAGCTTGAAGTTCACCCAGCCCGACGGGAACATGATCCAGCCGTTGTACACGCCCGTTTGCATCGACGTGTAGGCCTCGGGCAGCGCCGATTGCACGGGTGTGGCGCCGGCGAATTCCAGCCACTTCAGGTTCAGCCCCGCGCCGGCGATCTTGCGGCCTTTCAGGTCGGCGACCTGGTTCCACTCGAACGTCGTGCCGATGTTGTAGCCGGTGTCGGAGATCAGGCCGAGCAGCTTCTGGTTGAACTTGTCCTCGAGCACGCTGCTCATGTAGGGCACCTTGTCGTACACGGCGCGCGCGATCTTCACGCTTTGCACGGGGCTCATGGTGCCGAAGGGCAGCATCACCTGGAACGCGTGCAGCGGCAGGTTGCTCGGCTCGAAGCCGAAGTTGTAGCAGCCGATGTCGATGATTCCCGACTGCACGCCTTCCAGCGTGTCGGCCACTTTGACCATCGAGCCGCCGTAGCCTTCGATGAAATCGACCTTGTGGCTGGTCTTCGCGGCGACGCGCTTCACCACTTCCGGGACGAAGAAGTTCTGCATCAGGTTCACATAGGTGTTCGCCGGGGCGTGGCCCGACGCGATGCGCAGCTTGATGTCTTCGGCGTTCGCGGTTGCGGCGGCGCTGCCGAGCACCGCAGCGGCCAGCGCGAGGATCGTCTTGACGGGTTTGAACATTCGTGTCTCCTGAAGTATGAAGTTATGGAACGATGATCGACGAGCCGCTGGTGCGGCCGGCTTCGAGGTCTGCGTGCGCCTGCTTGATGTCGGCGAGCGCGTAACGCTGGCGGATTTCAACCTTCAGCACGCCCTGGGCGAGCAGCTCGAACACGGCCTGGGCCGAAGCTTGCAGCTCCTCGGCCTTCGCGGTGTAGGTCACGAGTGTGGGCCGGGTAAAAAACAGCGACCCGTGCTTTTGCAGCGTGGCGGCCTCGACCGGTGGCGGCGCGCCCGTGGTCGTGCCGAACGAGACGAAATAGCCGCGCGGCGCCAGCGCGTTCAGGCTCTGCTCGAAGGTCGCTTTTCCCACCGAGTCAAACACGACGGAGAAGCCCGCGCCGCCGCTGAGTTCCTTCAGCCGCGCCGGAACATCCTCGCTGCCGCGGTCGATGCACGCGGCGTAGCCGTTGGCCCGCGCCAGCTCCACCTTGGCGCGGCCAGACGCAATGCCGATCATGCGCGCGCCCAGGTGTTTGCCCCACTGCCCGGCGAGCAGGCCCACGCCGCCCGCGGCGGCGTGGAACAGCACCAACTCGCCGCGCGCCACCGGCCGGCAGCGCATCAAGAGGTACTCGACCGTCATGCCTTTGAGCATCACCGCGGCCGCGACTTCGTCGCTGATGGCATCCGGCGTGGCGACGATGCGTGCCGCCGGCATCACGCGGTGCGTGGCATCGGCGCCGGGCGCGCCACCGGCGTAGCAGACGCGGCTGCCGACCTTGAATCCGGTCACGCCGGGGCCGACCTGCTCGACCACGCCCGCCGCCTCGGTGCCCAGGCCACTGGGCATGGGCAGCGGGTACAGGCCCGAGCGGTGGTAGATGTCCTGGTAGTTCAGGCCGATGGCGGTGTTGCGGATCAGCACTTCGCCCGCGCCCGGCGCGGCCACGTCGATGGATTCGATGCGCAGGACTTCGGTCCCGCCTTGGGAGTGGATGCGTACGGCTTGAGCTTGCATGGGGTCCGATGGAGTGAACGGTTGGGAGGATGCGAATCAGCGCGGGGTCTGGCCGGCGTCTGTCCAGCTCGCGACGCGCCCGGCGCGGATCGCCTCTTCGGCGGTGAAGTTCAACTCGACCTTGATGCCGTTCACCGGCTCGCGCATGAAGAGTTGATAGAGGTTTGAGTCGTGCGCCTTGCGCTCGCTGAAATCGACGCCGTTGCGCGTGAGCCGGTCGATGAACTCCTGGATGCCTTCGCAGTTGAAGCACATGTGGTCGATGCGCCCCGAGCCGAGCGCTCCGGCCGCGGAATAGTCAACGCCGGTTTTGTCTCCTGGAGTGCCGAGGTAGGTGTCCTGGTGCGTCGAGTGGCGCGCCTGGCCGATGTGCAGCACGTCCTGGTCGCCGATGTAGAGCCAGTGCACCGGGAATCCGAAGGTGGGATGAGGGCCTTCGCGCATGCCCAGATTGGCGCAGAACCAGTCA
>JANOLA010000247.1:0-2508 GCA_031419535.1 Burkholderiales bacterium
AGCGCACGGTTTCGTGCCCTGCCACCCCACTCGCACCCGCCCGCCACCCGCTCGCCACCCACTCGCCATGAGCTTCGACCTGGACATCGGCTACGCAAGCGAACGCGGCCCGCGCGAGACCAATGAAGACTTCGTCGCGACGCGCCGCCCGGCGCCGGGCGATGAAGACCTGGGCTTCGTCTGCGCCCTTGCCGACGGCGTGTCGGCCGGCGGCGACGGCCGCATGGCGGCGCAAACGAGTGCGAAGACGCTCGTTGAAGACTATTTCGGCGCCCCGCCGACCTGGGACAAGAGCACCGTGCTCGACCGCTTGATCGTCGCGCAAAACAGTTGGCTCGCGGCGCACAACCGGCGCCACCAAAGCGCGGCGATGACAACGCTCACCGCCCTCGTGCTGCGCGGCCACAGCTGGACGCTGGCACATGTGGGCGATACGCGGGCCTACCTGATCCGCGGCGCCGAGTGCCGGCTGTTGACGCAAGACCACTGCCTGGCGCAGGCCGACCTGCGCAGCCAGTTGACGCGTGCGCTCGGCCAGGACGATTCGATCCGCATCGACTACAGCCAGGGCGAACTGCACCGCGACGACAGTTTTGTGCTGCTGTCGGACGGCGTTCACGCCAAGCTCGCCCATTCGCGCATTGCCTGGCTCGCGGCGCAGGGCAGCGCCGGGCTGGCCAGCCACAGCCTGGTCGCGGCGGCGCTCGCGGCCGGCAGCGACGACAACGCCAGCGCGCTCGTGATCCGCGTGCACAGCCTGGCGCGTTCGCGCCTGGACGATGCACTGCTGAACAGCCGCCAATTGGCGCCGCCCAAACGCCTGAAGGTCGGCGATGCGCTCGACGGCCTGCTCGTCACGGCCTGCGTTGCCGACACCGGCGTGCATCTGCTCTACCAGGTGCGCCAGCTCGCGACGCGCGAGCTCAAGGCGCTCAAGACGCTGCACCCGTCGCGCGCCGGCGACCCGCACGAGCGCGCGATGCTGGCGCACGAAGCCTGGCTCGCCGCGCGCGTGGCCGAGCGAAGCGGCGGGCGCGGCGCCGGGCCGGCGGGGGTGCACGGCGAAGCGGGTTTCGTGCGCTTGAACGAGGTGCCCGATGCCACCGCGTATTACCTTCTGTTCGACTGGCATGGCGGGCAGACGCTGGAACAACTGCTGGCGCGCAAGGGGCGCGAGGCGATTGCGGTGCACGACGTCGTCGCCTGGGGGGTCGCGGCGGCGCGCGCGCTCGGGCGGCTGCACCGCCTGGGCGTCGTGCACCGCGACGTGAAGCCCGCCAATCTGCACCTCGGCGACGACGGCCAGCTGCGCCTGCTCGACCTGGGCGTCGCGGTGTCGGGCCATGAGAGTGCCGAGCAGCGCAACCTGCACGCCGGCACGCCGAGCTACATCGACCCGCGCGCCTGGGACGGCGTGCCGGCCGACGCCCAGAGCGACCTGTTCGCGCTGGGCGTCACGCTGTACCGACTGCTCACGGGCTTGCTGCCCTACGGCGAGATCGAGCCGTACCAGAAGCAGCGCTACCGGCGCGACCCGCGAGCACCGTCGCGGCTGCGCCCCGAGGTGCCGATCTGGCTCGACCATGTCGTGCTCAAGGCGGTGGCGTGCGAGGCCAAACAGCGGTTTGAGACCGCCGAGGAATTCGCGCTCGCACTGCAACGCGGCGCCGCGCGGCCCCTGCCCGCGCCCGGCACGACACCGCTGGCGGTGCGCAACCCACTGCTGCTGTGGAAGGCGGGGGTGGCGCTGTCGGGCGTGCTCAACTTGCTCCTGATCTACTGGCTGCTGTTCTTGCCGCGTTAGATTCTGGTGCCCGGGTGTGGGCTCCCTCTCCCTCTCCCAGAGGGAGAGGGAGCAAGCCCGCGAGTCCCCCAGCCCCTCAGCCTCAGGCCGCGTGCGCGGCACGAACCGGCAATCGCGCCCGGCCCCCGCGCTCAGCCCAGGTGCGTGTCCAGCGGATCTGCATGACGCGCATCACGCCCAGCATCGCCAGCGCGAGCACGGCGAACAGCACGAAGCCCCAGGCAAAGGTGCCGGCGAATTGTTTCGACAGGCCCATCGCATTGGGCACCAGGCCGCCGCCGAGCGCGCCGATCTCGCCGATCATCGAGCCGGCCACCGCGGTCGTCGTCGGCCAGCGCAGCGGCACCAACTGGAACAGCGCGCCGTTGCCGGCGCCGAGTGCGGCAAAGCTGAACATCAGCAGCAATGTCGTCAGCACGAGCGAGGCCGAGGCGAGCGGCACCAGCATCAAGCTGGCGGCAACCGCCAGCAACACGAGCGTCAGCGTGTTCACGCCGCCCCAGCGGTCGGAGATCCAGCCGCCCCCGATGCGCACCGCCGCCGCCATGAACGCGGCGAGCATCGTCAACTGGCCGGCCTGCACTTTGCTCACGCCGAATTGCTCGTGGTAGTAGGTGGGCAGGAAGGTGGTGAGGCCGATGAAGCCGCCGAACGTCACGCCATAAATCAGGCTGAACGCCCAGCCGTCTTTTTCAAACAGGCAG
>JANOLA010000248.1:0-2277 GCA_031419535.1 Burkholderiales bacterium
GCGTGCAGCGCGGCGACCGGGTCGCGATCCTGATGCCGCAGCGCTTCGAGACTGCCGTCGCGCACATGGCGATCTACAGCCTGGGCGCGGTGGCTGCACCACTCACCGTGTTGTTCGGCCCGGATGCGCTCGAATACCGCCTGCAGCACAGCGGCTGCGTCGTGGCCATCGCCGACGAAGCCGGCATCGCCAACCTGCTCGCGGCGCGCGCCGCGTGCCCGCTGCTGCGCCATGTGGTCGCGGTGGGCGACGCCGCGGGCCAGGGCGATGTCGACTGGGCCGACCTGCTGGCGCGCGCGAGTCCCGAGTTCAGCGCGGTCGCCACGCACGCTGACGACCCCGCCATGATCGTCTACACCAGCGGCACGACCGGCCCGCCCAAGGGCGCGCTGGTTCCGCACCGCTCGCTGATCGGCAACCTCAGCGGTTTCGTGTGCAGCCAGAACTGGTTTCCGCACCAGGCCAACACGTTCTGGTCACCGGCCGACTGGGCCTGGACCGGCGGCCTGATGGACGCGCTGCTGCCCACGCTCTACTTCGGCCGCGCCATCGTCGGCTACCAGGGCCGCTTCGCACCGGAACGCGCCTTCGAGATCATGCAGCGCCATGGCGTCACGCACACCTTCCTGTTCCCGACCGCGCTGAAGGCGATGATGAAAGCCGTGCCGCGGCCGCGCTCCACCTACGAGCTGCACCTGCGCGCCATCATGAGCGCCGGCGAGGCGGTGGGCGACGCCGTGTTCGCCTATTGCCGCGATCAACTCGGTGTCGTCGTCAACGAGATGTTTGGCCAGACCGAGATCAACTACCTGGTCGGCAACTGCGGCTCGTATGTCGACTCGCAAGGGCGCCGCCACCCAGGCTGGCCGGCGCGCCCCGGCAGCATGGGGCGCCCGTACCCGGGCCACCGCATCGCCGTGATCGACGAAGCGGGCGCCGAATGCCCACGCGGCACCGCAGGCGACGTGGCGGTGCACCGCCGTGACGTGCACGGCACGCCCGACCCGGTGTTCTTTCTCGGCTACTGGAACAACATTGAGGCGACGCGCGCCAAATACACCGGTGACGTGGACAACAGCTGGTGCCGCACCGGCGACATGGCCGTGATGGACGACTCCGGCTACCTCTGGTACCAGGGCCGCGGCGACGACATGTTCAAGGCCGCGGGCTACCGCATCGGGCCGAGCGAAGTGGAGAACTGCCTGGTCAAGCACCCGGCGGTGGCCAATGCGGCGGTCGTTCCCAAGCCCGACGCGCAGCGCGGCGCGCTCGTCAAGGCGTACGTGGTGTTGGCGTCGGGACACGTCGCCTCCGATGACCTGATCGACGAACTTCAGCGCCACGTGCGCGGCAAGCTCGCGCCGTACGAGTATCCGAAAGAGATCGAATTCATCGACGCGCTGCCGATGACGACCACCGGCAAGGTGCAGCGCCGCGTGTTGCGCTTGCAGGAAGAGGCGAGGGCGGCGCGGCGCTGATCGCCGCGGCTCGGTGCCAGAGGTCGGCGCCGGGGTTCAGCGCCGGAATTCAACCCGCTCGACCCGAAACCCGCGCTCGCGCAGCAGCGTCGGCAGCGCCAGCGGCCCGATCATGTGCAAGGCGCCCACCGCGGCGAACACGCCTTGGCTCGACGCATGCAGTTGCGCAATGCGCTCGGCAAGCAGAGGGTTGCGGCCTTCGAGCAGACGTCGATAGAACGCAAGGTCTTCGGGCTTGTCCATGCATTCGCACCACTGGGCGTAGTTCGCCAGCTTGTCGAGGTCGGAGTCGGACCACACCTTGGCTACCTGCATCAGGCGCGGTGCGGTTCGTCCGGCTTCGAGGTCAGCCAGGCCCTGCAACACGATCGCCTGGGTCTGCGCGGCGTCGCCTCCCAGCAGCGCCTGCATCTGCGACTCCGGCGTTTCGAGCGAGACCACCTTCTTGCCGGCGCCGCGCGCGAAGCCGGCCAGGAACACGTCGATGCCGAAGGCGGGGTCCAGCCCGTCGCCGCGCGCCGCGAGCACGCTCAGCGTCATCACCTGCATCAAGGGGCTGAAGCGCGCCAGTGCCGCGGCGTCGACGCAGGCGGCCGCCACCTGGCGCTTCAGCTGCGCCGCGAGTTCGTCGCCAATCGGCTGCCGCTCGGCGTGGGCCGGCGGCACGCTCGCCGCCGCGGCGAGGCGCCGCTGGATGTCCGGGTCCAGCATGTCCAGCTCAAGCGCGATCGTCTCGCTCGCCAACAGGGCCTGGTTGAAGGCAGGGCCCGGAAACATCCAATCAAACATTGCCAGGTGC
>JANOLA010000249.1:0-4859 GCA_031419535.1 Burkholderiales bacterium
AGCGAATCGCCTCTACGGGGTCGCGCGCTTGCAGCAGCACGAAGTCGGCGTGGCAGCCGGCTTCGATGCCGTAGTCGGGCAATTGAAGGATACGTGCTGGCGCTTGCGTTACCGCGTCGAAACACTGGCGCATCGCCGCCTGCCCCGTCATCTGCGCGACGTGCAAACCCATGTGCGCCACTTCCAGCATGTCCGCCGCGCCCAGGCTGTACCACGGGTCCATCACGCAGTCGTGGCCGAAGGCAACCGTCATGCCGTGCGCCAGCAGCTCGGGCACGCGCGTCATGCCGCGGCGCTTCGGGTAGGTGTCGTGGCGGCCCTGGATCGTGATGTTGATGAGCGGGTTGCTCACCACATTCAACTGGGCTTCAGCCATCAGCGGCAGCAGCTTCGACACATAGTAGTTGTCCATCGAATGCATCGAGGTGAGGTGCGAGCCCGTCACGCGGCCGTGCAGTCCCAGGCGCTGCGTCTCGTACGCGAGGGTTTCGACGTGGCGCGACAACGGGTCGTCGGTTTCGTCGCAATGCATGTCGACCAGGCGCCCCTGCTCGGCGGCGAGTTCGCACAGGATGCGCACGCTTTCTCTGCCTTGTTCCATCGTGCGTTCGAAGTGCGGAATGCCGCCGACCACGTCGACACCCAGCGCCAGCGCGCGCCTCATCTGCTCCAGCGCACCCGGGCTGCGCAACACGCCGTCTTGCGGGAATGCGACGAGCTGCAGGTCGAGATACGGCGCGACCCGGCGTTTCACGTCGAGCAGCGCTTGCACGGCGAGCAGGCGCGGATCGCAGATGTCGACGTGCGAGCGGATCGCGAGCAAGCCTTTGGCGACGGCCCAATCGCAGTAGGTGAGCGCGCGCTCGATCAAAGCCTCGGCCGTGAGCAGCGGCTTCAATTCGCCCCACAGCGCGATGCCTTCGAGCAAGGTGCCGCTCGCGTTCACGCGCGGCAGGCCGTAGCTCAGCGTCGCGTCCATGTGGAAATGCGCGTCGACGAACGGCGGGCTGAGCAGCAGGCCTAACGCGTCGAGCCGCTCGTGGGCAGGCGCGTCGAGCCCCGGCGTGACCTCGACGATGCGCCCGCCTTGCACCGCGACCGACATGCCGCGGCGGCCATCGGGCAAGGTGGCGTTGGAGACCAGCAAATCGAGCATGTGTTCTGCCTTCCGTTCCATGCCGCAATGCGGCTCGATGTTGCACTGCTTCTCCCTCGCCCGCTTGCGGGAGAGGGATGGGGTGAGGGCGCTATCTCTCGCCCTTGCGATAAGGCTTCATCAACGCCGCAGGATAAGCCGCCTTGCGCGCCACCAGCACCAGCGCAACGATAGCCAACACATACGGCAGCATCAAGTACACCTGATACGGCAGGGTGGCGCCACCCGACTGCTGCAGGCGCAACTGCAACGCGTCGAACACCGCGAACAACAGCGCGCCGAGCAAGGCCTTGCCCGGTTGCCACGACGCAAATACGACCAGCGCCACGCAAACCCAGCCGCGGCCGTTGACCATGTTGAAGAAAAACGCATTGAACGCGGCCAGTGTCAGGAACGAGCCCGCCACGCCCATCAGCGCCGAGCCGGCGACGACAGCCCCGGTGCGCACCGCCGCGACAGAAACTCCCTGGCCTTCGGCGGCGTGCGGGTTCTCGCCCACCATGCGCAACGCCAGGCCGGCCGGCGTGCGGTACAGCAGATAGGCGAGCAGCGGAACCAGCAGCAGCGCGAGCAGCGTCAGGGGTGTTTGCTGGTCGAGGATCGGAATGCCCAGCCCGGTCATCTCGCCGAATGGCGTGATCGTCGGCGGCGTATTCACCTCGGGAAAACCGATCCGATAACCGTAGTAGCTCAGTGCCGTGGCGAGCAATGTGATTCCCAGGCCCGAGACATGCTGCGACAGCGCGAGCCCCACCGTCATCAAGGCGTGCAGCAAGCCGAACGCCGCCCCCGTGAGCGCAGCCATCGCCACGCCACCCCACAACGGCAGGCCGCTGTAAACCGCCAACCAGCCCGCGAAGGCACCCGCCACCATGATGCCCTCGATGCCCAGGTTCAACACGCCCGCGCGCTCGCACAGCAGCACGCCCAGCGTACCGAGCAGCAAGGGCGTGGCGATGCGCAGCACGGCGACCCAGAACGATGCGTTGGCGACGATGTCGGCGATCTCGGTCATGCGCTCGCCAGAGGTGATTGGGTGTTGAGAAGGAGGTTCACGAAGCGGCTATTCTGGCGCCATGCCAAGGCGTGGCCCCGAGCGCAGGCCGTGTTCGCCGACGCCTCCACGCATGCAGGGACACCAGTGATGATGCGACTGAGCAAAGCGGGCGGCGACGGTTGCCCGCGAGTGCTGTGTAGAGCTCGCACGGGCGTGCCTGCGCCGGCGCGGGATCAGGGTCTGTTCGCGACGTGCGCGCGCCACAAAGGTGGGGAGCCGCGGGGCTTGGGTGGCCGCCGCAGCGAAGTAAAGGAGGAGACGACGGCCGCCAGGCCGGCGTCGGGGGACATGAGCGGAGGCGGCCACCCAAGCGCCGCGGCACGCGCTGCGGCTCGCACGCCAGAACCGCGAAGCACGCGCTTGTGAACAGCAGCAGGGGTCGGCCCTTGACAACCAATCAGCCGAACGCGCCATCTGATACCTGCCATCCGACTTGACGATGCGACACAACTGACGGGCGTCGGCGACAGTCCCGGCCGGTTGCCGACATTCGCCGCAGGCTACGTGCCAGCGTGGAGCAGCGCGCCGATCTCAGCCCTTGCCACCCCAGCGCGCAAAGTACACCACCCCCATCATCGCCAGCCCGTAGGCGGCCAGGCCCATGCCCGCCAACGCGAAGATGGTCCAAGGCGCGGCCTGCGCCTCGGCGAGCAGCCAGCCGCCCAGGGCCACCACCAGCAGCCGCAGCGTGCCTGCCAGCACCGGCCAGACGGCCTGCCCTGCGCCCAGTGACGAAAAATACAGGCACAGCCCCAGGCCGAACAGGCCATAGGCGGGGCCGACCCAGCGGAAGTACGCGGCGGCCGAATCCAGCACGGCGGCCTCTTGGGTGAAGATGGCGCTCCACGAGTCGGGCAGCAGCGCCACCCACAACCCGACCAGGCCCAGCCCCAAGAAGGCGACCCGCGCCGCGACCCAGGCCGCGCGCCGCGCCCGATCGATGCGCCCAGCGCCGATTGCCATGCCCACCAGCGGCACCGAGGCCACGCCGACCGCGAAGGCGATCGGCACGAGCAGGAATTCGAGACGCGTGCCGATGCCATAGCCGGCCAGGGCGTCGGTGCCAAAGCGTGCCACCAGATGCGTCAGCACGAGGATCGTCAGCACGGTCTGAAACGGTGACAGGCAGGCCACGGCGCCGACGCGCAAAATGTCACGCAGCACCTCGCCCTGCAGCGGCGTGCTGCGGATCGCCAGCGTCAGCCGCGCGCGCCCGCTGCGCAGGTACGCCCACAGGAACAAAGCACCGCCGACGTAGGCCACCACTTGGCCGAATGCCACGCCGGCCATGCCGCCGCGCGGCAGGCCGAACCAGCCCAGGCCGCAAGCGCCTCCCACCAGCACCTGCACCAGCGCCACCGCCAGCAGCGTCGCCGCGGGCACGCGCATGTTGCCGCTGCCGCGGATGACGGAGGCGAAAGTGTTCTGCAACCAGATGCCCACCGCGCCGAGGAAGGCGACGTTCGAATACGCCACCGCCTGCGCCAGTGCCTCACCCTGACCGCCGAGCAAGGCGTAGAGCGCGGGGCCCAGGCTCAGCATCACGGCGGTGCTGACGAGGCCGGCCGCCAGCCCGATCCACATCGCGTGCACCGCCAGCGCGTTGGCGCGCGCCGTGTCGCCGGCCCCCAGTGCGCGGCTCACGGCCGAGGACACGCCCCCGCCCATCGCCCCGGCGGAGAGCATCTGCAGCAGCATCACCATCGGGAACACCAAGGCCATGCCGGCCAGCGAGGCCACGCCCATGCTGCCGACAAAACCGGTCTCGGCCATCGCCGCAAAGGCCGTCGCCAACATGGCGGCCAGGTTGGGCAGCGCCAGGCGCAGCAGCGTCGGCAGGATGGGGCGGGTGAGCAGCAGTTGCTGGCGTGCCGCGCTGGCCGCCTGCGGCGTGGCGGGTTGTGCCGGCGGCGCTGCGGCGCCGGCGCTCAAGTGGCGTAGCCCGGGTTCTCGCGGTCCAGCTTGCGCAGCAACGCAGGCCAGGCCAGCTGCGCGCCTTGCCCTGCGCTGGCGACCTTTGAGATGTCGGCGTTGGCGGCGATCGGGCCGGGTCCGATCAAGTTCAATGGCGCGCCGCCGGATAACGCGTCGATCTGGATGCGGCAGGTGTTCTCGAAGAAATACATGCTGAGGAACGCATCCTGAACGGTTCGGCCCAGCGTCAACAAGCCGTGGTTGCGCAACATCAGGAAGTTGGCGTGCCCCAAGCTGGCTTGCAGGCGCGGCTTTTCGTCAGGGTTGAGCGCCACGCCTTCGTAGTCGTGATAGGCGAGTGAATTCAGAATCAGGGTGGACTGCTGGCTCAAGGGCAAGACTCCCGCCTTCTGCGCGCTCACGGCAACGCCGGCACGGCTGTGGGTGTGCAGCACGCAGCCGGCGTCGTCACGCACCTCATGGATGCAGCTGTGGATCGTGAAGCCGGCCGGGTTCACCGGGAAAGGCGATTCGCGCAGCTTGTTGCAGGCCTGGTCGATCGCCACCAGGCTGGAGGCGGTGATCTCGTCGAACATCAGGCCGTAGGGGTTGATCAGGAAGTTGTGGTCCGGTCCCGGCATGCGCGCCGAGATGTGGGTGAACACCAGATCGCTCCAGCCATAGGCGGCAACCAGCCGGTAGGCCGCGGCGAGGTCGACCCGCAGTTGCCAC
>JANOLA010000250.1:0-2119 GCA_031419535.1 Burkholderiales bacterium
CTTCGTGATCGACAAGCCCGAGGTGTTGCTCGCCACGATCGCGTGTGGTGCGAGTGCCGGCGCGATGCGCTTGTACAGGTCGAGCTTCCAGTCCAGACGCTCGGCGATGGCTTCGATCACCAAGTCGCACTCGCGCAACTTGTCGAGGTGTTCGTCGTAGTTGGCCTGCTCGATCAGCGCGGCGTCTTCAGGGATTCCCAAAGGCGCAGGCTTGATCTTCTTCAGCCCCTCGACGGCCTTCGTGACGATGGCGTTCTTCGGTCCGTCCTTGGCGGCCAAGTCGAACAACACGACCGGCACCTTGACGTTGACCAGGTGCGCGGCGATCTGCGCGCCCATCACACCGGCGCCGAGCACCGCGACCTTGCGCACTTGAAATCGATTCATGTTCACTCCACGCGCAGCCAGGTCTGGTTGCGGAAAAACGGGCCGATGTAGCCGCGCACCTGCAGCACCTTGCCGCCGTCGAGCGGCTTGAGGCGCAGCCTGTAGACCTTGCCGTTGTTCGGGTCGAGGATGTCCCCGCCCTCCCAGATGTCCTTGTCGTCGGCGCTTTGCTTCGCGTTGCGAACGATGGTCATGCCCAGCACCGGTTTGTCCTTGCGCTCGTCGGTGCACTGGTCGCACTTCGAATCCTGCTTCGCGGGGTCGGCGATCTTCTCGACCTTGCCCGACAAGGTGCCTGCGTTGTCGACGATGCGGACCCAGGACTTTTCCTGCTTGGTCTCGTCGTCGATCGTCTTCCACAGGCCCACGGCCGTGGCCTGGGCGAATGCGCCGGCGTGCGCCAAGGCAAACGCGGCGGCGAGGATGGTCGTTCTCAACATGCTCAGGTCTCCTTCATTCATGGCCGCGTGAATGCGGCGTCAAATCAAAGCGGCGTCAAAACAGCGCTTCTTCCATTTCCATCAACGGCGCCAAGCCGGCGCGCGCGCTGCGAATCAGGCCGGCAGTCTCAGGCAACAGCTTGGCGAAGTAGAACCGTGCCGTCGCGAGCTTCGCTTTGTAGAACGGGTCGCCGCTGCCCTGCTTGGCCAGTGCCACCTTGGCCATGCGCGCCCAGAAGTAGGCAAACACCAGGTGGCCGCAAATGCGCAGGTAGTCCACCGAAGCGGCGCCCACTTCGTCGGCGTTCTGGAAGGCTTTCATGCCCAGTTCGGTGGTCAACTTCGTCACCTTGTCACCCAGGTCGGCGAGCGGGTTCACGAACTCCTGCATCGCCTCATTCACGCCTTCTTCCTCGATGAATTCGGCGACGATCTTCCCGAATTTCTTGAGCTTCTTGCCGTTGTCGGCCAGCACCTTGCGGCCCAGCAGGTCGAGCGACTGTACCGTGTTCGTGCCCTCGTAGATCATGTTGATGCGCGAGTCGCGAACGTACTGCTCCATGCCCCATTCCTTGATGTAGCCGTGGCCGCCGAACACCTGCATGCAGTGCGAAGTGGCGATCCAGGCGTTGTCGGTGAGGAAGGCTTTGAGAATCGGTGTCAGCAGCGCCACCATGTCGGCGCACTGCGCGCGCTCGTCGGCGTCATCGCTGCCGAGTTCCTTGTCGATCGCGAGCGTCGTCCACATCGCAAATGCGCGCCCGGCCTCGGCGTAGGCGCGCGCGGTCAGCAGCATCTTGCGCACATCGGGGTGGTGAATGATCGCGTCGGCCGGTTTGTCGGGGTTCTTCGGGCCCGACAGGGAGCGCATCTGGATCCGGTCTTTCGCGTAGACCACGGCGTTCTGGTACGCGACCTCGGTCAGTCCGAGCGACTGCATTCCCACGCCCAGACGCGCCGCGTTCATCATCACGAACATCGCGGCCAGGCCCTTGTTCGGTTCGCCGACCAGCGTGCCGGCCGCGCCGTCGAGATTCAACTGCGCGGTCGCGTTGCCGTGAATGCCCATCTTGTGCTCGAGGCCGCCGCAGAAGATCGGGTTGCGCGAGCCCAGCGAGCCGTCGGCGTTGACGTTGAACTTGGGAACGACGAACAGCGAGATGCCCTTCGAGCCGGCCGGCGCATCGGGAAGGCGCGCCAGCACGAGGTGGATGATGTTCTCGGCCAGGTCGTGCTCGCCAGCCGAGATGAAGATCTTGTTGCCGGTGATCCTGTAGCTGCCGTCGGCCTGC
>JANOLA010000251.1:0-3638 GCA_031419535.1 Burkholderiales bacterium
GCGCACCCTCGACCGGTCCCAGTCGCTGCAGCGGCTCTGCCAGGTCCGACACGATGAGCCGTTGTGTCAATGGCAGCAGCGTCGGCGCGAGCACGCGGCCCAGGAGGATAGGAAATTCAAACACCCTTTTTCTCGCCCATGGCCCCATCGGGCACGGCACTGCTGCCTGGCAATGCGCAGGCAGGCGTGGTCCATGCCTCGCCGCAGACCGAGTTTGGAGTCTTCTACCGCAGCCCCCGGGCCCGATGTCGGCCGGCATCGCGAACTCCTTGACCAAGTAAGACGGATATTGGCTGGGAAGCACGATGTGATCGGCTTTGGAGCAATTTCATGCTTGCCTGAAGATTACCCACGCGGCTCTGAGGCCCACCTAGGGGAAGTACCGAGGGGCTGGGTTTCTCTCCTACAAATTGATGAGGATTCGCAATCGCCTCATGGCGAATCGAGTTCGCGATCAAGGCACCTCTGAAAATACTCAGCCACCACCGGCCGCTCAGCCTGATCGCACTTATTCGCGAAGCTCAACCGAAACGCCAGGCTTACGTCGCGAAAGATTTCGAGGTTTTCGGCCCAGGTGATGACGGTGCGTGGCGACATCAGGGTGGACAAGTCGCCTGCCGCGAAGCCTTTGCGCGTGAGCGCGGCGAGCGCGACCATCGAGTGCGCGAGGGCGGTGTTGGCAACGCTCCGCATTTGCGGCACGCGGGCCTGCACGATCGCCACTTCTTCGTCGGCACTCAGGTAGTTCAGCGCGGCGACGATGTTCCAGCGGTCGATCTGCGCGTGGTTCAGGCGCTGCGCGCCGTGGTACAGGCCGTTCAGGTTGCCCAGGCCGACGGTGTTGGCGGTGGCGAACAGGCGAAAGCTCGGGTGCGGCGTGAGCACCTGGTTCTGGTCCATCAGCGTGAACTTGCCCTCGCGCTCGAGCAGGCGCTGGATCACGAACATCACGTCGGGGCGGCCGGCGTCGTATTCGTCGAACACGAGTGCGATCGGGCGTTGCAGCGACCACGGCACGATGCCGGGTTGGAATTCGGTGACTTGCTGGCCGTCTTTCAAGACGACGGCGTCTCGGCCTACCAGGTCGAGCCGGCTGATGTGGCCGTCGAGGTTCACGCGCAGACACGGCCAGTTCAGGCGCGCGGCCACTTGTTCGATGTGCGTCGACTTGCCCGTGCCGTGCAGGCCCTGGATCATCACGCGGCGGTTGTGCGTGAAGCCGGCGATGATGGCGAGTGTGACGTCGGCATTGAAGCGGTAGACGGCGTCGACCTCGGGCACGTGTTCGTCGCGCTCGCTGAAGGCGGGGACTCTCAGGTCGCTGGCGATGCCGAAGACGTCACGCACGGAAAGCATGCGGTCGGGTTGCAGGCTGCTGAGTTCGGTCATTGGGCGGGTGTGGGGCAAGGCGGGTGAGGCGCGGGTGAGCTGCGGGTGAGCTGCGGGTGAGGCGATCAGCGCGCCAGATCGGCGAGCTTCAGGCGCTGCACCTTGCCCGAGGGGCCACGCGGAAATTGATCGACGAATCGGAACACCTTGGGCGTCTTGTAGCGCCCGAGCTGGGCCACGCAGAACTCGCGCAGCGCCGCCTCATCGGCCGGGTGCCCAGGCCGCAGAATCACGCAGGCCATGATTTCCTGGCCGTAGTGGCGGTCGGGGATGCCCACCGCCGCCGCGTCCAGCACGGCAGGATGGCGCAGCAAGGCTTCGTCGATCTCGCGCGGCGCGATGTTTTCGCCGCCCTTGATGATCAGCTCCTTGATGCGGCCGGTGATGAAGAAGAAGCCGTCGGCGTCGCGGTGGCCCAGGTCGCCGGTGCGCAGCCAGCCGTCGGGCGTGAAGGTGGCGCGCGTCGCGGCTTCGTTTTTGTAGTAGCCGGGCATCACGTTCGGCCCGCGGATCGCGATTTCGCCGGTTTGGCCGTCTGCGACCGGCGCGAGATCGGCGTCGATAACCTTCGCCTCGCAGCCCGAAGCCCGGCCTACCGAACCGAGCTTGCGCTGTGTGGCGTCGAGTGGGTTCGAGAACGCCGGCGCCACGGTTTCCGTCAGGCCCATCGTCTCGATGATGCCGACGCCGAACTTGTTCTCGAAGGCGCTCAGGTGATCGGGTGGCAGCGCGGCGGAAGCGCAGCGGCAGAACTTCAGGCGCGCGGTCTGCTCGCGCGGCGGTGCCTCGCCTTCGAGCAGGTAGGAGATCATCGTCGGCACCACGTTGAGCCAGGTGCATTCGCACTGCGCCGCCTGAGCCCAGAAGCGCGCCGCGGAAAACTTCGGTGGCATCGCCAGGCTGCCACCGCGCGCCAGCGGCGCGAGCATCGTCACCGCGAATGCGTTGATGTGGTACAGCGGCAGCACGGCGAGCACGCGGTCTGTCGACGTCAATTGGTGTTCTTCGCCGATCGCATGGGCGTTCGCGGCGAGGTTGGCCTGCGTCAGCATCACGCCCTTCGGTGTGCCGGTGGTGCCCGAGGTGTACATCAGCAGCGCGGTCTGTTCGGGCGTCGGCGATTCAAGGTTGTGCTCGGTCGGCTGAGCCTGCGCGTGCTGCTGCGCCGGCGGCAAGGCCGGCGCGTCGGGCTCGACGATGACGATTTGCACCGCACGATCGATGCCTTCCAACGCAAGCCGAACCGCGGCTTCCCACTGTCGGCTCGCGAACACGAGCTTGCAGTCGCTGTGGCCCAGCACGTAGCGCATCTGTTCGGCTTGCGACAGCAGGTTCACCGGGTTCACGCGCCAGCCGCCGTGCATCGCGCCGAGCAGCAACTGGAGCGTCATCAAGCCGTTGGGCATGACGAGCGACACCGTGTCGCCGGGCCGCAGGCCGTGGCTGCGCAGCAGCGTGGCAACGCCGCGACACGATGTCGCGAGTTCATCGAAGGTGATGCGCGTCGCGCCTTCGGCGTCGAGCGCATAGACGGATTGCGGGCGCTGCGCCGCTTGCAGTTCAACCAGGTCGTGCACCGTGGCCGGCAACGCACTTGCGCGGGCTACCGACTGGCTCATGCCTTGCCAAATTTCGAGAAGTACTCGCCGAAGATCTCCGCCTCGCTCGGCACACGCTCGGCAATGGGCCGCGAGATGCGCGTGATGTTCAGGTAATGACGGTAGTTCATGTTGTCGGAGAAATTGTTCTTGCCCCAGGTGCCGCAGCCCATGCTCAGCGAAAATGGCAAGCCGTTGTCGAAGCTGCCTCCCGTGGCAATGGCATGCGCCTGGTCGACGATGACGCGGCTCACCGGCAAACGCAGGCCCAGCGCCATGGCGCGCTCGGGTTTCGCGCTGTGCAGGCCGACCGAGTGGCCGGCGCCCTGGTAGGCGTAGATGCGTTCAACGATGTGCATGGCGCCCACGAAGTCGGCGGCGCGATAGAGCGTCAGCACCGGGCAGAGTTTCTCGCCGGAAAACGGATGCTCGGCGCCGAACCCGTCTTCGTCGACGAGCAGCAGGCTCGGCTGCTGCTGGGCCAGCTCCATCAAGCCGGCACGCTGCGCGACCACGCTGGCCGACTGGCCGATCACGCCAGGCGACAGCTTGCCGCCCGGCCACATGGCCGCTCGCAACTGCTGCTTCTGCGCGGCACCGAGCAACACCGCGCCGCGTTGGCACAACGCATCGAGCAGCGCGGCACGCACC
>JANOLA010000252.1:0-3780 GCA_031419535.1 Burkholderiales bacterium
CCCGAGCGCGGCAAGATCATCGCGGCAAGCGCCGGGTCGCCGATGTGGATCGAGATGCCGGTGGGAATGAGCTTGCACTGCCCGGGTTCGAGCACGATAGGCCCGTCCAGACAGGCGCGCAGGTCCAGCCCCGCGCTGCCCGGCGTGGCGTAGGCCGGCAAATGCTCGTCAATTCGAGCGTCGAGAACTTTCAGCGCGATGGTTGTCATGGGGTCGTTATGTCGATGCCTTGGCAATGCGGCTCGCGATCTCGCGCACCAGCTCGCGCGCAAGGCTCAGCTTGTCGGCGCGCGGCAGCTCGCGCACGCTTTTCGCGTCGATCAGCGTCAGCGCGTTGTAGTCGCTGCCGAACGTCGCCGCACCGATGTTCGCAACGATCAACGGCAGCTTCTTGCGCTCGAGCTTTTCGCGCGCGTGGCGCAGCAGGTTCTCACTCTCCGCGGCAAAGCCCACGCAGTAAGGCCCGGGGCTCAGACGCGCCACCGACGCCAGGATGTCGGGGTTCTCCACCAAGTCGAGCGCGGGCGCCGATGCGCCGGCACCCTTCTTGATTTTTTGCGGCGCCACCTGCACCGCGCGCCAGTCCGCCACCGCAGCGGTGGCGATGAACACATCGTGCGCCGGCGCGAGCGGCATCACCGCCTCGTGCATCTGCACCGCGCTCACCACGTCGATGCGCTTCACGCCGCGCGGCGTTTCCAGGCTCACCGGGCCGGCGACGAGCGTGACCTCGGCGCCGGCTTCGGCGGCAGCGCGCGCGATCGCGAAACCCATCTTGCCGCTCGATCGATTCGTCAGCCCGCGCACCGGGTCGATCGCCTCGAACGTCGGGCCGGCGGTCAGCAACACGCGTTTGCCGAGCAGGGCCTTGGGCTGAAACAACGCGATGAGATCGTCCGCCAACTCCTGCGCCTCGAGCATGCGCCCGTCGCCGATTTCGCCGCACGCCTGGTCGCCACTCGCCGGGCCGAGCACCAATGCACCGTCGGCCCGCAGTTGCGCGACGTTGCGCTGCGTCGCCGGGTGCGCCCACATTTCGCGGTTCATCGCCGGCGCCACGAGCAGCGGGCAGCGCGCAGCAGGCCGCGCCAGGCACAGCAGGCTCAGCAGGTCGTCGGCATGGCCGTGCACGAGCTTCGCGATGAAGTCGGCACTCGCGGGCGCGACGAGCAGCGCGTCGGCACCGCGCGTCAGGTTGATGTGCGCCATGTTGTTCGGCTCGCGCGCGTCCCACTGGCTGGTGTAGACGATGCGATTGGACAGCGCCTGCATCGTCACCGCGGTGATGAACTGCTCGGCCGCCTGCGTCATCACCACCTGCACCGTCGCGCCGGCTTTGATGAGCGCGCGCGTCAGTTCCGCCGCCTTGAAGCACGCCACGCCGCCCGTCAAGCCGAGCACGATGTGTTTGCCGGCCAGCTCAAACCTTTCGGTGGAATTCGATTCACTGTTCATCGTGGGCGCGATTGTGGCCGAAGCCTGTCGGACCGTGGATCAGCGGTTCAGCCAGCGCCGCGACAGAAAACTCAAGCCATCAACGAGCGCCACCAGCGCGATCATGCCGATCAGCACCGTCGACGTTTCGCGCATCTGGAACAAGCCCAGGTGGTAGCTCAGCATCTGCCCCAGACCCCCGGCGCCAACGACGCCGAGCACCGCCGCGGCGCGAATGTTGTTCTCCCAGCGGTACAGCGAGTAGCTGATGATCTGCGGCCAGATCTGCGGCAGCGTCGCGTACAGAAAAATCCGCAGCTCGGAAATGCCGCGCACGCGCAGCGCGAACGCCGGCCCGGGCGGCGCGTTTTCGATGCTCTCGGCGAACAGCCGGCCCAACACGCCCGCAGTGTGCAGCGCGAGCGCCAGGGTCCCGGGAAACGGCCCGAGGCCGGCGCAGATCAGCAACAGCGCCGCCCACACCAGCTCCGGAATGCTGCGCAGGGCGTTCAGCAGCAGGCGCGCGAGCGGTTTGCCCCAGGCCGGGTCATCCGCGTGCACCTTCGCGGCCGGCAGCGCGAGCAGCAGGCCCAGTACGGCAGCGAGCAGCGTTCCCAGCGCCGACATCGCCAGCGTCTCAATCAACGCGTTCCAGCTCTTGGCCAGAAACGCCGGCGCGGTTTCGGGCGGAAAGAACCCGGCCAGGAACGCGCCCATCTTCGCCAGCGCGTCGGGTGCGAGGAAGTCGCCCCATTTCAGGTTCAGCGAAACGAAACTCGCGACGATCAGCGCGAGCACGCCTGCGCTCACCCAACAGGCTTTGCAGCGAGCACGTTTCAGGGAAGGACTGGCCAAGACGTTCATCGCCTTCACCCGAGTTCCTTGCGCAACCAGGCGCTGAAGCGGTCGGCAATCGCGACCAGCACGATGAACACGAGCAGGATCGAACTCACCTCGGCACCGGCGAACATCTTCGACGCGTTGTCGAGCTCTTGCCCGAGCCCGCCGGCGCCGACGAAGCCGAGCACGACCGACGAGCGGATCGCGCACTCCCAGCGGTACACCGTGTAGCTGACGAGCTCGGTCGAGCACTGCGGCAAGGCGCCGTAGAAAAAAGCCTGCAGCCGCCCGGCGCCGTTGCGCAGCAGCGCCTGCGTCGTCGCGGGCTCGCCGCTTTCCAGGATTTCGGCGTATACCTTGCCGAGCATGCCGCCGTAGGCGATGCCGATCGCGATCACGCCCGAGGTTGGCCCCAGGCCGACGACGCGCACGAACAGCAAGGCCCACACCAGCTCTGGAATGCTGCGCAGCACGATCGCCGCCCAGCGCGCGGCCTGGCGCAGCGCATAGGGCAGTGGCGCCATGCGGCCCGTCAACGCGCTGATCGACAGGCGCCCGGTGGACAGCAAGGCCAGCGGCACGGCCAGCACGAACGCGAGCGTCAGCCCCGCCGTGGCGATGGCGATCGTGCGCCAGGTCTGGTGCAGCAGCAGGCTCAGAAACTCGGCGTCGTGGCGCGGCGGCACGAACTCGGCGAGGAACTTGCCCGTGAACTTGAGGCTGCGCGCGTCGAACAGGTCCCATGGGCGGAACTCGGTCCACACCAACATCGGCCAGAGCAGCACCGCGACGAGCAGCACCACGCCCAGGCGGCCAGGGGCCGCGGGGTCGGGGATGGCGCCTCGCTTCAGCCCGGCGCGAGCAGCCGCCTGACCTCGCCCCTGCGCCGCGAATGCGGCGGCCGCGGGAACGGCGGCGACTCCCTCTCCCGCCCGGGTCGGCCGGAGGCTGGCGCCTTCGGGGGGCGGGAGAGGGTTGCGGTGAGGGCGAAATGGCGGTTGAGCCATCACATCGTTCAGCCGTCGCTCAATGGCAAGTCATCGGCAAGTCATCGGCCGCTCGACGTCCAACTCGCCCGGCAACGTATACGCATAGGGCGCCGCACCTTCGAATTGCGAAGTCAGCTCGTCTTCATGGTCGGCGAAGAGCTCACGCAGCATCGTATCGCTCACTTGCGCCACCGGCAGGTCGAACATCACGCGGCCGTGGCGCAGCGCGACGATGCGCTCGAAGCTCGCACGCGCCACTTCCACCTGGTGCAGCGTGGTCACGAGCGTCGCGCCGCTGGCGCGCCCAGCACCCACCAGCGCCGCGATCGCCTCGCGCGCGCGCGTCGGGTCGAGCGCCGACAGCGGCTCGTCGATGAGCAGCAACTGCGCGCCCGACACCAAGGCGCGCGCCAGGCCGACCCGCTGGCGCTCGCCGCCGGACAGGCGATCCACCCGCTCGAACAGCTTTTCCGCCATGTCGAAATGCGCGAGCGCGTCGCGCGCGGCACCGCTGTCT
>JANOLA010000253.1:0-30667 GCA_031419535.1 Burkholderiales bacterium
GCGGCGCATCGCGTCGGGCTCAAGACCACCGCGACGATCATGTTCGGCCATGTCGAGACCTACGCGCACTGGGCGCAGCACCTGCTCCACGTCCGCGAACTCCAGCACGAGACCGGCGGTTTCACCGAGTTCGTGCCGCTGCCGTTCGTCCACATGGAAGCCCCGATCTGGCGCAAGGGCGGGGCGCGCTCGGGGCCGACGTGGCGCGAGGCGGTGCTGATGCACGCGGTCGCCCGGATCGCGCTCGACCGCGCGATCCCCCACA
The DNA here is from genome assembly GCA_031419535.1 of Burkholderiales bacterium. GTDB lineage: Bacteria > Pseudomonadota > Gammaproteobacteria > Burkholderiales > Burkholderiaceae_C > JAEMQF01. Next base: position 266 of record JANOLA010000253.1, read on the forward strand.
TCCAGGCGAGCTGGGTCAAGCTGGGGCCCGACGGCGCGGCGGCGATGCTGCAGGCGGGCGCCAACGATCTGGGCGGCACGCTGATGGACGAATCGATCACGCGCTCGGCGGGCGGGGTCAACGGCCAGAATTTTGACGTTGCAGCGATGCGCGCGCTGGCCGAGGGATTGGGCCGGCCGTTCGAGGAGCGCACCACCCTGTATCGCCTGCGCCATGCCCAAATGGACAGCGTCTCATGACACCCACGATCGCCGTCGTCGGCGGCACCGGAAACCTCGGCAGCGCGCTCGCCTGGCGACTGGCGCGTGCGGGTTATCGCGTCATCATCGGTTCGCGCAGTGCCGAAGCCGCGGTCGCGCGGGCGGCCGAGCTCGGCCACCGGCTCACCGGGATGGCCAACGCCGATGCCGCGGCGGCAGCGCAGCAGCAGGTGAGTGCGACCCCGAACTCGACAACGACGTCGAAGGCGGCCGACCCGAACACCGTGGACGTCGAGGCCACGCGCAAGTCGTGACCCGATCCTTCGTCGGCACTGCGAGATGATCGACTTCGGCTTCGACAAGATCGCGCTGATCGGCGCCGTGGCCCTGATCGTCATCGGCCCGGAAAAGCTGCCGCGCGTGGCACGCACGGTCGGCCATTTCATCGGCAAGGCGCAACGCTACGTGGCGGACGTGAAGGCCGAGGTGAACCGATCGATCGAGCTCGAAGAACTGAAGAAGATGAAGTCGCAGGTCGAAGACGCGGCACGCGACGTCGAGCAAACCGTTTCCAACCAGATTCACCAGACGAGTTCCGAATTCGACAAGACCTGGCAAGACGCCACCGCCGGAATCTCCGGCCCCGGCGCGACGACCGAACCCTGGACGCCGCCGCCCCCTTCCTACAAACACCCCGGCAAGCATTGGCGCCTGAAGCGCGCCGCGATGCCGCAGTGGTACAAGCAGCGCAACGGAATTCGAGTGAGGGCTTTGTCAGGCGCGGCGCGGGTGGCGCGTTACCGCCCACCGCGCGCGATTTGAGAGCCTGAGAGCCTGAGAGTCTTTCGTTCATGCCCGCTCATCACGCCAAAGCGCACCCGCTCGTCGTTGCAAATGCTCGCCATAGCCCGGGCTATGGCTGCGCTTTGCGCCTAAATCGGGCGCCCTTTGGCGTGCTGCTCGGGCACGCCCGAAAAACTCTCAGGCTCTGAGCCGTTCATGAGCGACAAGCCGAACGAGCCCGACGAACTCGCGGGCACCGAGCAGCCCTTTGTTTCGCACCTGATTGAACTGCGCGACCGCTTGGTGCGCGCGACCATCGCCATTGGCGTGTGTTTTGCGCTGCTCGCCGCGTGGCCGGGGCCGGGCACCCTGTACGACCTGCTGGCGGCACCGCTCGTCGCGCACCTGCCGCAGGGTACGACGCTGATCGCGACGAACGTCATTTCGCCGTTCCTGGTGCCGCTCAAGATCACGCTGCTGGCGGCCTTCATGCTGGCGCTGCCGGTGGTGCTGTACCAAGTCTGGGCCTTCGTCGCGCCTGGCCTTTACACCCACGAGAAGCGCTTGGTGATGCCGTTGGTGATCTCCAGCACCCTGTTGTTCTTCGTGGGCGTCGGGTTCTGCTACTTCTTCGTGTTCGGCCAGGTGTTCCAGTTCATCCAAAGCTTCGCACCCAAGAGCATCACGGCGGCACCGGACATCGAGGCCTATCTGGGCTTCGTGTTGACGATGTTCATTGCGTTCGGCGCCGCGTTCGAGGTGCCGGTTGTCGTGATGGTGCTGGCGCGCATGGGCTTGGTCAGCATCGAGAAGCTCAAGGCGTTTCGCAGCTACTTCATCGTGCTCGCGTTCATCGTCGCGGCGATCATCACGCCGCCCGACGTGGTGTCGCAACTGGCGCTGGCGATCCCGATGTGCGTGTTGTACGAAGTGGGCATCTGGGCCGCGCAGATCTTCATCCGCAAGACCCAGGCGCCGGCGGCCGAGGCGCAGCAGCCGTAGCGCGGCGCCTCGACGCTGCGCCACTACTCACTGCGACTTCTTGGCGCGAGTTCTCAGCGCGGATTGCGCGGCGCCGGCGCCTTGGGCCGCTGCGCGACGGTCACGTCCAGCTCGAGCGCGGCGTCGCCACGCTGCACGCTGACCACGGCGTGCGCCTGCGGCCGCAGTGCCGCGACCGCGCTGAGCAATTGCGCGGTGTTGTTCACGGGAGCACCGGCGATCTTCACGACCACATCGCCGGGGCGAAGTCCCGCGGCGCTGGCCGGGCCGCTGTGCAGCACGCCGGTGATCAGCACGCCCTGCTTGATCGGCAGGTTCAACGTCTGCGCGATCTCCGGTGTCAGGTCGCGCGGTTCCACGCCGATCCAGCCGCGCACCACCTGCCCGTCCTGGATCAAGCCCTGCATCACTTGCATCGCTGTGCTTGCCGGAATCGCGAAGCCGATTCCCATGTTGCCGCCGGTGCGCGAATAGATGGCGGTGTTGATGCCCAGCAGGTTGCCGCTCGCGTCGACCAGCGCGCCGCCCGAATTGCCGGGATTGATGGCGGCGTCAGTCTGAATGAAATTTTCGAAAGTGTTGATGCCGAGCTGGTTGCGCCCGAGAGCGCTGACGATGCCCGATGTGACCGTTTGGCCGACGCCGAACGGGTTGCCGATCGCGAGCACGACGTCGCCGACCTGCACCTCCTCGCTGTTGCCGATGCCGATCACGGGCAGACGATCGAGGTCGACTTTCAGCACCGCCAGGTCGGTGTCGGGATCGGTCCCGACCAGGCGCGCCTTGCCCTGGCGGCCGTCGGTCAACATCACTTCGATGTCGTCGGCGCCCTCAATCACATGGTTGTTGGTGAGCAGGTACCCGGCGGCCGCGACGATCACGCCCGAGCCCAGGCCGACCTGGCTGTCTTGCGGCATCTGGCGCGACCGATCGCCGAAGAAGAACTGGAACCAAGGGTCGTTCGCATTCGGATTGCGCGTCGGCGCCTTGCTCGCCGTGATGCTGACGACCGCGGGCGTGGCGCGCTTGGCCGCGGCGCTGTAGCTGTTCACCGCCGAGGGCGGGCTCGGCACGACCGGCGGCACGGGTGGCGTCGACTCGGACTTCACAGCGGCCGGCGTCGGCAGCGACGCGTCTTGCCGGTTCAACCACTGCGGCTTGAGCGTGGCCACGACAAACAGCACCGCTACGGCCACGGTGACCGCCTGGGAGAAAATGAGCCAAGTTCTGCGCACGGAGAGACTCAGAGGTTGAGAGTTTTTCGGGCGTGCCCGAGCAGCGCGCGAGAAGGTGGTCGATCTAGGCGCAAAGCGCAGCCATAGCTCGGGCTATGGCGAGCATTTGCAACGACGAGCGGGCGCCTTCTCGCGTGGTGAGCGGGCATGATCGAAAGACTCTCAACCTCTTAGGATGGCGGCACGGAGCGCGGGCGAGACCTGCCTCGACAAAAGCTTTGATGCGGGCCGGACTCGCGATTATGGTCTGAACGAAACGCACCCATGACACCCAGCGAAGCCTCGAAAGCGCCCGCGCGCGGCGCCGCGCCGCCTCCCATCGCCATCACGATGGGGGATGCCTGCGGCATCGGCCCGGAGATTATCGCCAAGCTTTGGCGCCATCCGCTGGCCCGGGGCTGTTTCGTGGTCGGCGATGTTGCCGTGATGCGCCGTGCGGTTGGATTCACCGGCGGGGCGCTGGCGCTGGCCCGAATCGCCGCTGCGGCTGACGCGATGCATTTGCCACCGGCCTGCATGCCGGTGCTGCAGGTCGACGGCATTCCGGCTGACTTGGTCGACGCGCCGATGGGGCGAGTCGATGCGCGTTCGGGCAGGGCCGCCGCGCTCAGCATCGAGGCCGCAGCGCGGCTCGTGATGGGCGGCGAAGCGGCAGCGATCGTCACGGCCCCGATCCACAAGGAGTCGCTCGCCGCCGCGGGCGTTCTCTATCCCGGCCACACGGAGATGCTGCAAGCGCTTGCGGCGAAAGGCGGCGCGCTGCCGCCGGTTCGCATGATGCTCGCCAACGGTGAACTGCGCACCGTGCTGGTCACGATCCACATGGCGTTGCGCGATGCCATCGACGCGGTGACGTTTGACGCCGTGCTCGAGACGATTCGAATCGCGCATCGCAGCGCCGATCATTGGGGCCAGTCCCGGCCGCGCATCGCCGTGGCCGGCCTGAACCCTCATGCCGGCGAAGGGGGCCTCTTCGGCGATGAGGAGTTGCGAATCATCGGCCCCGCGGTCGCGGCGGCGCGGCACGAGGGAATCGATGCCCGAGGGCCATTTGCTCCCGACACCGTGTTCATGCGCGCACGCCACGCACCGGCACCCGCGGAAGGCCCAGGTAAAGCGGCCGGCCATGTCGGCGAGTTCGACATCGTGGTCGCGATGACGCACGACCATGGCTTGATTCCGCTCAAGTACCTGGGCGTGGAGAATGGCGTGAACGTGACGCTCGGCCTGCCCTTCGTTCGCACCAGCCCCGACCACGGCACGGCGTTCGACATCGCCGGCAGTGGCGCGGCGGATCCCTCGAGCCTGATCGCGGCGCTGCGCATGGCGCGGCAGTGGATGGCCGCGGCCTGAATCGAGCGCGCCGCTCGCGCAGGCGTGCGAAGAAGTTTCGGCCAGCAGGCCGCGTCAGTGGCGTGTATGAGCCTGCAGCTCGGCGAGCTGCTTGCGGGCGCGCTGGCTCGCGCGTTCCATCAGGTACTTCTTCTCGTAGGCTCGGATGCGACCGGTCTCGCACATGCGCAACAGCATGCGCGATGTGACCGAGATCGTCTGCCGATGTTTTTTGCCTTGCGTGAAGACGAAAAACTGGCGACCCGGACTCATGTACGTCAGACGGACTTTCTGCCATTCGTCCTTCAAGTGCATCTGGTACGGAAAGCCCAGGCTGATGTGCTCCATCAGCTGCGGACCGCGGGTCGGCTCTTCGGATTCACCGTCGCCTGCGTCGTCTTCACCCATCGGAAGCAACTCGCTTTGCTCGGTGGGCGACTCCGAGTCGGCGCCCACGTCGATATCGACCTCGCCGTTCCAATCGATCGCTGACTCGGCCACCAAGCCGACGGCGCGGGCCTCTTCAGGCGTGAAGCGCTGTTCGATGTCGACGGCGTCTTCGAGCACGGGCAACGGGTCCGCGGCCCTGACCGAATCGGCGCCGGGAACCTGGGTGTTGAAGGCGGCCTCGAGCTGCTTGATCAGCATGTTGCGATCGAGGTCCGAGAGTGGCTGGCCCTTCAACGATTCGGCATGGGCGGGCAACAGCTTGCCAAAATATTCTTTCTGCGCGGCGTCCGACCACCCTATGAACTTCATGCCCTCGCTCAGGTCTTTCATCAGGGGCGGCAGCAGCAGCAGAAACGTCTTGCGAAGTTCCGCCGTGCCTTTGGGCTGAACGCTCATGACCAGGTCGCGCCCCACGCGCTTGTAGCGAGTGACGCGTTCCGACTGACTTCCCTCGCGGCTCACCGCCAGCACCAGCGCCTGACTCCAGACCTGCGACAGGAAGTCACCCAGATAGGCCGGCAGCGACAAGGGCGCCAAAGCGGCGCGCAGTTGCTGCATGTAGCGTTGCTGGATGCGAAGCTCGGACTCCTTGCTTTCGATCGTGCTGACGGCGCCGGTCTGCTCGGCTTCGACTTTCGTCTGGCCGGCGATGAAGGTCTCGAGCGCTTCGAGCTTGGCCTCGTACACCTCGAGCTGATCGAAGTCGCCGTCCACGATTTCCTGCACGAGTTCGCGCACGCGCGTGATGAACTCGAGCCCAGGCCCTTCGTCGAAGTCGTCGAAGCCGCAGGACAGCGAAGCGATCCGATTGACGAAGCGGCGCACGGGATGGCGCCGCGACGAGAAGAACGTCGTGTCGCGCAGCGCAACGCGCAACACCGGCAGTTGCAGCCGCGCGATCTGGCGCGCCATGTGCGGAGGCACGCGCGAATCGGACAGGATGTGATCGAACAGGCTGCCGACGACGTCGATCACCATGTGATCGAGTTTGCCGGTGGTGGCTTGTCTCAACTCGTCGCGATGCGCGTGAATCAGGTTCGCTGCCATCAGCCCGGTCATCGCGTCGCCTGCCTGCATGTGCATGGCGTGGCCCAGCTGCTGTGTCGGCAGGTAGCTCAATGCACCATTGGCACTGCCTGCACCATCGTGGGAGTGCAGTCCGGTGGCGCTGGCGTTGACAGGCGCCGAGGCGAGCGATGACAGGCGGCGCAGCAGATTCATCATCTGCATGTCGGCCTGTGCCGCCGGTGAACTGAATTGGGTTTCGCTGCCGCGCCCACTCACGGGCCTGGCGGCTCGCGCGCCACCACCTCCGGAGAACACAGGGCCGGCGCCTCGCGGTGCGTCGACAGGGGAAAGGGTGCCGCCGCGTGAACTGACCGAGCCCTGGCTGTCGTAGCTGGTGGCCGGCGACAGCGTGGCGTAGCCTGAGTTGGCCGATCCAAGGGCCACACCAGGGCCTTCGACGCTGCGTACCGTCAGCGCCGCCGGCTTGATGCCGCGAGCCTTCAGGTCGACAAGAATTTCCGAGTAGCACGCCGGCATCGCGCGAGCAAGCGTCTGTCCGAGATCGCGCGCCAGGAGTTTGCGCACCTCGATCTCGTCGGTCACGGCTTCGATGGCTCGATACACCGCGCTGCCCAAGGGCTCGGCGCGCAAGGGGTTGCCGTCGGCGGCGCCGGGCGCGGTGCGTGTCAACACGCTCATGTACGACGCAAGCTCCCGCAGCTGAGTCTCGCACTCGTGCGCAATCATCTGGGAAATGCGCGCCGAGTGCAGTTGCTCGTCAACGGCCTCGTCCTCGACGAGGCTGAGCGACTCCCAATCGGAAACCGCCACTGCGCGTTTCGCGGTTTGGCCCGACGCCAACTCGCTGCTCATCTTCTCGCCGAGGACTTCCCTGAACACCTTGTGGAAGGTCGGCATGTTGCGCTGCAGCTCGTGCTGCGCGGAAAGCAGCCTCTCGCGCTCGGCAGTCTGGGGCGTCGATCGCGCCGTCGTGCCCAGGGCTTCAGCCATGCGCTCGGCGACCGCGGCGGCGGTCGTCTTGACGAGATTGATGGCCGCATCAAGGGCGGCTTGCAGTCGTGGATCGGTGGGTCGCATGGCAGGCCGAAAAGTGCGCAACGCTGGCGCATCGAGCCGCGCCGATCGAAGCGTCGGCGAACTCAGCGCGGCCAGTATCGGCTTGATCGATCGGCCTGCCGGAGCGTTGCCGCGCGACTATCTCTTCAGCACGTCGCGAATTTCACGAAGCAGCACCACATCTTCGGGAGTGGGTGCGGGCGGCGGTGGCGGTGCCGAGGTCTTCATGCGGTTGATCTGTTTGACCATCATGAAAATGATGAAAGCGAGGATCAGGAAGTTCAGCGCCACGGTGATGAAACTTCCGTAAGCGAACAGCGGCACTCCGGCCTTCGTCAATGCATCGTAAGTGAGGGGTCCCTTGAACTCGGCGGGCGGGTTCGCGAGCATGATGAAAAGGTTGGTGAAGTCCAGGCCGCCGAGGATCTTTCCCGCCAGCGGCATGATGATGTCCTTGACCAGCGAGTCGACGATCTTGCCGAATGCGCCGCCGATGATCACGCCGACCGCCAGGTCGATCACGTTACCCCTGGACACGAAATCCTTGAACTCAGTTGCGATGCTCATGTGCTTGTCTCCTGATTGATGGTTGTGCCTTCATGATTCCGGCCCTTTCGGAGCGAGCTGAAGCCGGCGGGCCCGGTATTTCAGCACAACGGGGCGGGCGCGCCGCGGCAGCGTTGCCCACGTCCGGCGGCTCGACTCGTCAGCGCCTCGGGCCGCTTGGCGCGGCAATGCGATGCGGCGATCGAGCACGCTTGACACGTCCGCTAGAATCCAGGGTTGACCTGACCGACTTGACCCTTCGAGGTGACGAATGAGTGAACCGCGGATCGACGACGACAAGCGCACCTGGCTGATCGCCGCGGGTTGCGCAGGGGCAGTCGGCGGCGGCTTCGCCGCGGTTCCCTTTGTCGCCAGTTTTCAGCCATCGGAGCGCGCCCGCGCCGCAGGGGCGGCTGTCGAAGTCGACATCAGTGCGCTCCAGCCGGGAGAACGTCTGACCGTGGAGTGGCGCGGAAAGCCGGTGTGGATCGTTCGGCGCACTGCGCAGCAGCTCGAGTCGCTGAAGAAGGTGGAAGGTCTTCTGGCCGACCCGGCTTCCAAGCGCAAGCCCGATGAACTGACACCCGAATATGCGCGCAATGCGCACCGCTCGCGCAAGCCCGAGGTGTTTGTCACCGTTGGGATCTGCTCGCACCTCGGGTGTTCGCCGACGGAGAAGTTCCAGCCCGGTGCCCAGCCCTCGTTGCCCGACGATTGGGCCGGCGGTTTTTTCTGCCCCTGCCACGGTTCGACGTTCGACATGGCCGGGCGCGTCTACAAGAACAAGCCCGCACCGGACAACCTGGAGGTGCCGCCGCACATGTACTTGTCGGAAAACCGGCTGATCATCGGAGAAGACCAGAAGGCCTGAACGGGCACGGCACGCACTTCAGGACCTGGAGAACAAGAAATGGCTGATTTCAAGACGGCGAGCGCCGACGCGTCGCCCGCGCAGAAACTGATGACATGGGTCGACAACCGATTTCCGGCGACCAAGCTCTTCAAGGAGCACATGTCGGAGTACTACGCACCGAAGAACTTCAACATCTGGTACGTCTTCGGTTCGCTGTCGTTGTTGGTGCTGGTGATCCAAATCGTCACCGGCATCTTCCTGACGATGCACTACAAGCCCGATTCGACGCTGGCGTTCGCCTCGGTGGAGTACATCATGCGCGACGTGCCCTGGGGCTGGCTGATCCGCTACATGCACTCCACGGGAGCCTCGGCGTTTTTCATCGTCGTGTACCTGCACATGTTTCGCGGCCTGTTGTACGGAAGCTATCGCAAGCCGCGCGAACTGGTGTGGATCTTCGGCTGCGCGATTTTTCTGTGCCTGATGGCCGAAGCCTTCATGGGCTACCTGTTGCCCTGGGGGCAGATGAGCTACTGGGGCGCGCAGGTGATCGTCAACCTGTTCGCCGCGGTGCCGTTCATCGGCCCGGACCTGGCCCTGCTGATTCGCGGCGACTATGTGGTGGGCGACGCGACCCTGAACCGATTTTTCGCGTTTCACGTGATCGCGGTTCCGCTGGTGCTGATCGGGCTGGTCGCGGCGCACATCATGGCCTTGCATGAAGTCGGGTCGAACAACCCAGACGGCGTGGAGATCAAGTCCAGACTGGGCAGCGATGGGCGGCCCCTCGACGGCATTCCGTTCCACCCGTACTACACGGTGCACGACATCTTCGCGGTCAGCGTTTTTCTGGTGATCTTCAGCGCAATCGTCTTCTTTGCGCCCGAGTTCGGCGGCTACTTCCTGGAGTACAACAACTTCATTCCGGCCGACCCGCTGAAGACTCCGCCGCACATTGCCCCAGTCTGGTACTTCACGCCGTATTACTCGATGTTGCGGGCGACGACCGACCAGATGATGGCGGTGCTGTCATTGATCGTCGCGGTGGCCGCGGTGCTGGCGATTCGCAAGGCGCGGCTCGGCCGCTTGGCGAACATGGGCGTCGGTGTCATCGCGGTGATCACGATTGTCCTGTTCGGCGGCCTCAAGACGTTGTTGGCGACGGTCGGCTTGGAGGGGCTTTCGCAGCAGCCCTGGCTGGCAGGTTTCGAGGCGAAGTTCTGGGGCGTTGTGGTGATGGGCGGCGCCGTGCTCGTGTTGTTTGTCTTGCCGTGGCTCGACCGCTGCCCCGTCAAGTCGATCCGGCATCGACCCGGCTGGCACAAGTGGCTTTACGCCGGGTTCGTGTTCTTCTTTCTCGTGCTCGGTTATCTGGGTTCCCGGCCGCCTTCGGATGCGGGCAACTATGTGTCCCAGGTCGGAACCCTCGCGTACTTCGGTTTTCTCTTGCTGATGCCGTGGTGGAGCCAGCTCGGCCGCTTCATGCCCGTGCCCGAGCGCGTGACGTTCACCGCTCATTGACCCGCACAGTGAAGCCAAGGCCGGAGACATCAAAATGAAAAGGCATTTCTTCGCGGCGCTCGCAGCGCTGGGATTCGCGACCACGGTGAGCGCGAGCGAAGGCGGCGTCGCCTGGGACGCTTTCCCCAAAGAGCGCATGAGCAACATCGCGGCGCTTCAAAACGGCGCGCGGCTGTTCGTCAACTACTGTCTGAACTGCCATTCCGCAAGCTACATGCGCTTCAACCGGCTCACCGACCTCGGGCTGAGCGAAGCGCAGATCAAACAGAACCTCTTGTTCGCGACCGACAAGGTCGGCGAGACGATGAAAGTCGCGCTGGACCCAAAACAGGCGAAAGACTGGTTCGGTGCGGTGCCACCCGATCTCACGGTGATCGCGCGCTCGCGCGCCGACATCGCCAAGGGCAGTGGTGCCGACTATCTGTACACCTACTTGCGCAGCTACTACCGCGATCCCGAGAAGGCCACCGGGTGGAACAACCTGGTGTTCCCGAACGTGGGGATGCCGCATGTGCTTTGGGAGCTGCAGGGCCAACGAAGCGCCAAGTTCGTCGATGTGAAAGACGCTCACGAAGCATCGAAGACAATCCATCGGTTCGAACGATACGAGCCCATGGCCGCGGGCAGGCTGTCGCCGCGCGAGTACGACGAATTGGTCGCCGACCTGGTGGCGTACCTGCAATGGATGGGAGAACCGGTGCAGGGACAGCGCGTGCGCATTGGTGCGTGGGTTCTGATCTACCTCGGCTTGTTCACCGTGATCGCCTGGCGGCTCAATGCCAGCTATTGGAAAGACGTGAAGTGAGCGGCGCTCACTCGACTGGTTGAACGCGGCGCTGGCCCGGCGTGGCGATATGCGCTGCGGCCAACGCCGTTGGCGATCGCCATTGAATTGAACTCAATAAGGAGCCACCACCATGATGGTGCTTTACTCCGGAACGACATGCCCCTATTCGCATCGTTGCCGTTTCGTGTTGTTCGAGAAGGGCATGGATTTCGAGATTCGCGACGTCGACCTGTTCGCGAAGCCGGAAGACATCGCCTTGATGAACCCGTACAACGAGGTGCCGATCCTCGTCGAACGCGACTTGATCTTGTACGAATCGCACATCATCAATGAGTACATTGACGAACGCTTTCCGCATCCGCAGCTGATGCCCGGCGACCCCGTGGCGCGAGCGCGAGTTCGGCTGTTCCTGCTGAATTTCGAGAAGGAGTTGTTCTCGAACGTGAACATCCTCGAAGCGCGCGGCATCAAGCCCAGCGACAAGCAACTCGAAAAGGCGCGCGCCCAGATTCGCGACCGCTTGACGCAGCTCGCGCCGATCTTTCTGAAGAACAAGTACATGCTGGGTGACGACTTTTCGATGCTCGACGTCGCCATCGCACCGCTGCTGTGGCGGCTCGATTACTACGGGATCGACATGTCGAAGAACGCGGTGCCGTTGCTGAAGTACGCCGAAAGAATCTTTTCCCGCCCGGCCTACATCGAAGCCTTGACGCCCTCGGAAAAGGTGATGCGCAAGTAGCCTGCGGGTTGGTTGCGGTGCCGTTTCATGAATAGCCCACCGATCGCGCCACATGTCGCGGGCGGCTCGACGCGCCCCTACCTGATTCGGGCTTTGCACGACTGGTGCACCGACAACGGTTTCACGCCCTACATCGCGGTATTCGTCGATGCGACGGTGCGGGTGCCGATGGAGTACGTGAAGGACGCCGAGATCGTGCTGAACGTCGGATTCGAGGCAACGACCGGGCTGAACATCGGCAACGAAGCGGTCGAATTCAAGGCAAGGTTCGGCGGCCAGTCGCGCGAAATATGGGTTCCGGTGGACCATGTGATCGCGATCTATGCACGCGAGAACGGACAAGGCATGGCGTTTCCGACACCGGCAAACGCCGCGGGCGCGGCCCGGAGCCTGGCCGTCGACTCAGCGCCGGGACCGCCGCTTCGCGGCCCTCGGCTCGCATCGTCCGACTCGAGAGCCATTCACTCGGAAGAAGTCCCCTCACAGGGGCCGGACGATCCACCCGAGCCCCCAGGAGTGGCGCGCCCATCGCTCAAGCGGATCAAGTAGAGCGCGCCCCCAGGCCGACGACATACGTCGTCCGCCCCAAGGGCGACGAAAGGGCCCCTTCGTGGCCCTTGGGGATGAGGAAACTTCGGGCGGCCGCGCGTTTCCTCAGGAGGAACTGAAGCAAAATCCCGATGTCATTCGAGGCGTTGCCGTCCCTTGGGCCGCGCGGCTCGAGTCCCCGCCGGCTTAGCTCAGTTGGTAGAGCACCCGCCTTGTAAGCGGAAGGTCGTCCGTTCGATTCGGACAGCCGGCACCATTGCACGCCTGCGGGTTCACCCTGGCTCAGCCGGGTTGAACCTTGATACGTATTGCGATAACCTGCCAGCCCCGGTCCAGCAAGACTTGCTGCAGGCGTGGCTGGAGTTGGCGAAGTTTGGCGGCCACTGAAGGATTCGCGACCAACAGCGACCAGCCGAGCTCGTCGACAGGGCCGGGTCGGGTCTGCGCGGCCAGGGCGGCGGGCAGGTGGGGACGAATGGCGTCAAAGCGGGCCGATGAATCCCGCATCAATTGCTGCAACCTGATCAGTGCGGTGCTGCTTCGCAGCACGGTGTCGATCGGTAACGCGTTCGGGGTCACCTCAGGTGGTTTCGAATTCACCTGACGGAGTGTAGTGAAATGCAAATTTTGATCACCAACGGCAGCCTGGCCCGCACCCGCGTGCTGCGGCTCAATCGTTGGCAGCTCGCGCTCGCCGTGGCCACATTCGCGATCGCGATGACACTCGTTTCCGGCTTGGTCTACCACTACATCTTCCTCAAGGCGGCGCGTGAGGGCTGGCCCGTCGTGAGCCAGATCATGCGGCTCGTGGTGCGCGATGAATTCGCGCAGCGCGATCGGTTTCTTCGCGAGAACCTCGACGCGATCGCTCAGAAGGTCGGGGAAATGCAGGCCAAGCTGGTTCAACTGGAAGTGATGGGCGAACGAGTTTCCGCCATGGTTGGCGTCAAGGCCGAGGAACTGCGCCCGGTGCTGAAGTCGGCGGCAGGGGGTGGGCAGGGCGGCCCGTTCTTGCCGGCACGTTCCGTCTCGCTCGACCAACTGCGCGGAATCGTCGATACGCTGGACGTGCAGGCCGACCAGCGCACCGATCTGTTCACGATGATCGAGTCGCGCCTGTTCGAATCGCGTCTGCAAGCGCTGATGATTCCGAGCAGCAAGCCGGTGGACGTCCCGATGGGCTCGGGCTTCGGCTTCCGGCCCGACCCGTTCACGGGTGTCGCGGCGCTGCATGCGGGGCTCGACTTTCCCGCCGAGATCGGCACCCCGGTGATGGCGGCCGCCGGTGGCGTGGTGTTGCTGACGGAGCAGCACCCGCAGTATGGCAACGTGATCGAACTCGACCATGGCCAGGGCGTCGTGACCCGCTATGCGCACAACTCGAAGCTGCTCGCGAAGACGGGCGACATCGTCAAGCGCGCCCAGAAGATCGCCGAGATCGGCAACAGTGGCAGGTCCACCGGCCCGCACTTGCATTTCGAGGTGCGCCTGGACGGCGTGCCGCAAAACCCGGCCAAATTCCTGGCCAGCCGCGGTGCCACGCCGGTGGCCGTTGCCGCGCTCGCGGATCCACTGAAACCCGCGCCGGCGCCAAGTGCACGCAAAGAAGTTCGCACTCCGCTGGCTTCGCCCACACCCGTGCGCGCGCCCACGCCGGCGAAGCCCGAGGCGAGCCGAGGTGTGAGCGATTCGCCTGTCTCGCTCTCGCCCCCCGTCGCGGCTTCGGAAGCCGCAGCTCCCAGCGCGCCCCCCAACGAGCCTTGAATCGCCCCCACGCGGCCCGTGGGGTCGCGAGCCCGAGACGGGCGAGCCGAAGGCAATGGGTGCCGATGCTAAACTTTCGGGCCTTTGAAAACCGGCGGTGACGCTGCATCGGCGCCCCTGGCCTGGCTGCCGCGGGCTTGCTCAAACATTTGCGCGAGTTGGCGCACCCCACGATTTGGGCTGAAAGGTCGCGCGAGGCCTGAAGCGCGAATCGCGCGCTCACATTGAAAATCATCGATCCTGACGCCGCATGTTGCCCAAGCTTCTCACTTCCATTTTCGGTAGCCGCAACGAGCGCCTGCTCAAACAATACCGGCGCACCGTTGAGCAGATCAATGCCCTGGAGGCCGAATTCGAAGCGCTCGACGATGCGGCGCTGAAGGCGAAGACGGCACAGTTCCGGGAGCGCGTTGCGAACGGTGAATTCCTCGACGCGCTGTTGGTACCGGCCTACGCGACGGTGCGCGAGGCCAGCAAACGCGCGCTCAAGATGCGGCACTTCGACGTTCAGTTGAGTGGTGGAATCGCCCTGCACAACGGCAAGATCGCCGAAATGCGCACCGGCGAAGGCAAGACGCTCGCCGCCACGCTGCCGGTGTACCTGAACGCGCTCACCGGCAAGGGCGTTCACGTTGTCACCGTCAACGACTACCTGGCGCGGCGCGATGCCGAATGGATGGGCCAGCTGTACGGCTTTCTCGGCTTGACGGTCGGCGTGAACCTGCCGCAGATGTCGCGCGAAGAAAAACAAGCCGCGTACGCCGCCGACGTGACCTACGGCACCAACAACGAATTCGGCTTCGACTACCTGCGCGACAACATGGTGCAAGACACGGCCGACCGCGTCGCGCGCGGTCTGGCTTATGCGATCGTCGACGAGGTCGATTCGATTCTCATCGACGAGGCGCGCACGCCGCTCATCATCAGTGGCCAGGCGGAAGACCACACCGATCTCTACGTGCGCATCAACGCCGTCGTGCCGCAGCTCAAGAAGCAAATCGGCGAACTCGACCTGCGCACCGGCGAAGGCGTCATCGAACCCGGCGATTTCACGGTCGACGAGAAGACGCACCAGGTGTTCCTGACCGAGGACGGCCATGAAAACGCTGAGCGGCTGCTGTCCGAAGCCGGCCTGCTGGCCCCAGACGCCAGCCTGTACGAGCCGGCCAACATCACGCTGATGCACCATGTCTATGCCGCGCTGCGCGCCAAGCACCTGTACAACCGCGATCAACACTACGTGGTGCAAAACGGCGAAGTGATCATCGTCGACGAGTTCACCGGCCGGCTGATGACCGGCAGGCGCTGGTCGGACGGCTTGCACCAAGCCGTGGAAGCGAAGGAGGGCGTGAAGATCCAGAGCGAAAACCAGACGCTCGCGTCGATCACGTTCCAGAACTACTTCCGCATGTACGGCAAGCTCGCCGGCATGACGGGAACCGCCGACACCGAGGCCTACGAGTTCCAGGAGATCTACGGCCTGGAAACGGTCGTCATTCCACCGAACAGGCCGACGATCCGTCGCGACGAGCTCGACCTGGTCTACAAGACCAGCCGCGAGAAATACGATGCGGTGACCGATGACATCCGCGACTGCCATGAGCGGGGCCAGCCGGTGCTGGTGGGCACGACGTCGATCGAGAACTCCGAACTTGTCTCGGACCTGCTGCAAAAGGCGAAGTTGCCGCACCAGGTGCTCAACGCCAAACAACACGCGAAAGAGGCCGAGATCGTGGCCCAGGCGGGGCGGCCCGGCGTGATCACGATCGCCACCAACATGGCTGGCCGCGGCACCGACATCGTGCTCGGAGGCAATGTCGAGAACCAGACCAAGTTCCTGTTCGCCGATGAGGCGATTTCGCCCGCCGACAAAGAGTTGCGCGCCAAGAAGTTGCAGGACGAATGGCAAGGCTTGTATGAGGCCGTGAAAGCACAGGGCGGCCTGCGCATCATCGCCACCGAGCGCCACGAGTCGCGCCGCATCGACAACCAGCTGCGCGGCCGCTCCGGGCGCCAGGGCGACCCGGGGTCATCGCGTTTCTACCTGTCGCTCGACGATTCGCTGATGCGCATCTTCGCGGGTGATCGCGTGCGCGCCATCATGGACCGGCTGAAGATGCCCGACGGCGAGGCCATCGAGGCTGGGATCGTGACGCGCAGCATTGAAGGTGCGCAGCGCAAGGTCGAGGCGCGCAACTTCGACGTGCGCAAGCAACTGCTCGAATACGACGACGTCGCCAACGACCAGCGCAAAGTCATCTACCAGCAGCGCAACGACATCCTCGAGGCGACCAGCCTGACGGCCCAGATCGCGAGCCTGCGCGAAGGCACGATGACCGACGTCGTGCGTACCTTTGTCCCCGTGGAAAGTGTCGAGGAACAGTGGGACTTGAAAGCGCTGGAGCGCGTGCTGCACGACGAATGGCAACTCGACGTTCCGATCGCCGCCGAAGTCGAAAAGAGCGACGCCATCAGCGACGACGAGATCGTCGCGAAAGTCGTGGCCGCGGCCAATGCGGCCTTCGATGCCAAGGTCGAACGCGTCGGGCAGGAACAGTTCACACCGTTCACGCGCATGATCCTGTTGCAGTCGATCGATTCGCATTGGCGCGAACACCTCGCGGCGCTCGACTACCTGCGCCAGGGGATTCATTTGCGCGGCTATGCGCAAAAGAATCCGAAACAGGAATACAAGCGCGAGGCGTTCGAGCTGTTTTCGCAGTTGCTGGACGTCGTGAAGATGGACGTGACGCGAATCCTGATGAACCTGCGTATCCAGACGCAGGAAGAAGCGGTGCGCGCGGCCGAAGCAATCGAAGAGCGTGCCGAGCGCATCTCCAACGTGACCTATACCCACCCCAACGAGGACGGCAGCGTCTCGCAAGAGGCGGACCCGACGACCCAGCTGGCGCAGATGCCGAAAGTCGGACGCAATGAACCTTGCCCGTGCGGCAGCGGCAAGAAATACAAGATGTGCCACGGGCGATTGGCCTGATCCGGACCGTGCGCCTCGCGACAACGCCGTCTTAGAGCCGCGCCGAGGCTCCGCGGCGGCGATGTCAGAGCTTCAAGATCGCCCGTCCATTTGTTGCAGCGTTCACGATAGTGTGGGCTTCCACCCGAAAGGCGCGCCGAGGCGATTCGCTGCGCAACGTAGACTTGGTTTCAATCCGATTGGCTGCCAAGCCTCAGGGGAACGCGAGTGAAAGTTCTGGTCACCGGTGCCGCCGGATTCATTGGAATGCACGTCAGCCAGCTCCTTCTGGCGCGCGGCGACACGGTCCATGGCATCGACAACCTCAACGACTACTACGATCCGCAACTCAAGCACGACCGGCTTGCCCGGCTGACGCCGAACAAACTGTTTGTCTTCGAGAAGCTCGACGTCGCGGACCGGCAGGCGATGCCGCGGCTGTTCGCCACTGAACGCTTCGACCGCGTGGTGCACCTGGCGGCTCAGGCGGGCGTGCGCTATTCGCTGGTCAATCCGCACGCCTACATTGACAGCAACATCGTCGGCTTCACGAACATCCTGGAAGGCTGCCGCCACAACCGGGTGCAGCACCTGGCCTACGCGTCGAGCTCCAGTGTGTACGGCGGCAATACGCACATGCCGTTCTCGGAGCACCACAACATCGACCATCCGGTGAGCCTGTACGCTGCGACCAAGAAGGCCAACGAACTGATGGCGCACACCTACAGCCACTTGTTCGGTCTGCCGACCACGGGATTGCGCTTCTTCACGGTCTACGGGCCCTGGGGCCGGCCCGACATGGCGTTGTTCCTGTTCACGAAGGCGATCCTCGAAAACCGAACCATCGATGTCTTCAACCATGGCGACATGGTGCGCGACTTCACCTATATCGACGACATCGCGCAAGGCGTCGTGCATGTGCTCGACCGGGTGGCAAGCGCCGATCCGGCGTACGACGCCGGGCAACCCGACCCGGCGCGAAGCAACGTACCGTACCGCGTCTTCAACATCGGCAACAGCGACCCGGTGAAGCTGATGAGTTTCATCGAGGCGATCGAACAATCGACCGGCAAGGAGGCAGCGAAGAATTTCCTGCCCCTGCAGAGCGGCGACGTGCCGGCCACTTTTGCCGACGTGTCCGAACTCACGCAATGGACTGGCTTCAAGCCCGGCACGCCGATTCGCGAAGGCGTCGGCCGCTTCGTGGCCTGGTACCGGGATTATTTCAAAGTCTGACCCGCAAAGGAAGCTTCATCATGACGACGATCGCAGTCATCGGCCTGGGCTACGTCGGCTTGCCTCTTGCCGTGGAATTCGGCAAGAAGTTCAAGACGCTCGGCTTTGACCTGTCCGCTGAAAAAGTGGCGGCGTACCGGCGCCACGTCGACCCCACCGGCGAAGTGAGCAGCGAAGACTTGCGCGCCGCGACGCGGCTCGAATGCAGCACCGACCCGAAAGTCATCGGCCAGGCCGATTTCATCATTGTTGCCGTGCCCACGCCGGTCGACGACGCGCACCAGCCCGATTTCACACCCTTGGTCAAGTCGAGTGAAAGCGTCGGCAAGCACATCAAGCGCGGCGCCATCGTCGTCTATGAATCGACGGTCTATCCGGGCGCGACCGAAGAGGTGTGCATTCCCATCATCGAGGCACAGTCGGGCCTGAAGTGGAAAAAAGACTTCTTCGTCGGGTACAGCCCCGAGCGCATCAACCCGGGTGACAAGGAGCGCACGGTCACGAAGATCATGAAGATCGTTTCCGGCGACACGTCTGAGACGCTGGCGAAGGTCAAAGAGGTCTACGGCAGCGTGATCACTGCGGGCGTGTACCCCGCGAGCAGCATCAAGGTCGCCGAAGCGGCGAAAGTGATCGAGAACACCCAGCGCGACTTGAACATCGCTCTGATGAACGAACTGTCGTTGATCTTTCATCGCATCGGCATCGACACCGAGGAAGTGCTCAAGGCCGCGGGAACGAAGTGGAACTTCCTGCCGTTCCGCCCTGGCCTGGTGGGTGGCCATTGCATCGGCGTCGATCCGTACTACCTGACGCACAAGGCCGAGATGCTCGGCTACACGCCGCAAGTCATTCTGGCGGGGCGGCGCATCAACGACGGCATGGCCAAGTATGTCGCCGAACAGACCGTGAAGCAGATGATTTCGGCCGACCTGTCGGTGAAGGGCGCGAATGTCATCGTGCTCGGGATGACGTTCAAGGAAAACTGTCCGGACGTTCGCAACAGCAAGGTGATCGACGTGGTGCGCGAGCTGAAGAGCTTCGGCGTCTGCGTCTTCATTCATGACCCGGTGGCCGATTCAGGCGAATGCGAGCACGAATACGGCGTGGGCCTCACCAAGTGGGCGGACCTGCCCAAGGCGAATGCGATCGTCGCGGCGGTGTCGCACAAGGAATACGCGGCGATGGGTGTGCCGCGAATCGCCGAGCGCTTGGTACGGGGTGGCGTGTTCGCCGACGTGAAGAGCTTCTACGCGCCCGAGCAGGTTGAAGCAGCCGGCGCCAAGCTGTGGCGCCTTTGATTCCCTGCCACTGAACCCCGTGCCGGCGGCTCAGCTGGTGCGGCCGTAGGTATCTTCGAAGCGAACGATGTCGTCTTCGCCGAGGTAGGCGCCGGACTGCACCTCGATGATTTCGAGCGGCACCTTTCCAGGGTTGGCGAGCCGATGCTTCTGGCCCAGCGGAATGAAGGTGCTCTCGTTCTCGCTGAGCAAAATCACGCGCTCGCCCACCGTCACGTCCGCGGTCCCTTTCACGACGATCCAATGTTCCGCGCGGTGATGGTGCATCTGCAGGCTGAGTGACGCGCCGGGCTTGACCATGATGCGCTTGACCTTGAAGCGCGGCCCTTCGTCAATGCTGTCGTACCACCCCCAGGGCCGATGCACTTGGCGCGGCAGCACATGTTCAGTGCGCTTGGCGGCCTGCAACTGGCCGACGATGTGTTTGACGTCCTGGCTGCGGCTGCGATCCGCGACGAGCACCGCGTCCGAGGTTTCCACGACGACCACGTTTTCCAGCCCGACCGTGGCGACCAGGCGGGTTGTTGCGTGCACGAGAGTGCCACGGCTGTCGTGGAACAGGGCGTCGCCGCGGTGCGCATTGCCGGCGGCGTCTTGCTCGCTCACCTGCCACACCGCGTCCCAGGCACCGAGGTCCGACCAACCTGCTTGAAGCGGCAGCATGCGCACCTGAAACGCAGTGCCGTTGCCACCCGCCGCCGCGGCGCGCTCCATCACAGCGTAGTCGACCGATTCCGCAGGGATTGCCGCGAACTGGGTGGGCCCAGGCCGAACGAAACTCGCGTCGGTCTTGCGACTGGCCCAGGCCATGCGGGTTGCCGAAGCAATGTCCGCGCGGAAGTGATCGATCGCGGCAAGCCACACCGACGCGCGCACCACGAACATGCCGCTGTTCCAGAAGTAAGCCCCCGAGTCGAGATAGCGTCTCGCGGTCGCGGAATCGGGTTTTTCAACGAACTGCTCGACCGGCAGCGCGCCGTTGGGATCACCCGCGGTCGAACCACAGCGGATGTAGCCGAAGCCGGTTTCGGGCCGGTCGGGAACGACGCCGAGGATGGCGATCGCGCCGGTGGCCGCGGTGCGCACGGCGCGCTGCAACGCGGCCGCGAACGCCGCCTCGTCGGTCACCGTCTGATCGGCCGGGGTGACGATCAGTACCGGGTCGGCGCCGCCTTCAACTGCATGCAGCGCCGCCAAGGTCATCGCAGGGGCGGTGTTGCGCCCGGCGGGTTCGAGCAGAAAGGTGGCCGCCGGCAGGTCGAGTTCGCGAAATTGATCGAGCACGAGAAAGCGGTGGTCATCGTTGCAGACGATGCACGAGGCGCCGACGTTGAAGTCCGGGACACGCAGCCCCGCCACGCGAACTGCCGCTTGCTGAAACAGGCTGCGCTCGCCATGCAGCGCCAGGAACTGTTTCGGATGCTGGGCCCGCGACAGCGGCCACAGGCGGGTTCCACTGCCGCCGGCCATGATGACCGGTCGCACTTCAATGAGGGTCAAAGCTCGCTCCTAATTTGAGAACTGTGCTGCGCGCAGAGCAATGGCAACGGACGCGTCTCGCAAGCACGCGCGGGAAATGGTGGCCACTTTTATCCGGCCAGCCCATTCGGATTCAAACGCTGCCAGCGCCAAGAATCGACGCACATGGCGTCGAGCCCTCGCGGTGCTTGCCAGCCCAAAGCCTGCCGCGCCAACGATGGATCAGCGTAGCACGCGTCGATGTCGCCGGGACGGCGTGCAACGAGGTCGAAGGGCACGCTGCGCCCACTCGCGCGCTCGAACGCGCGCACCAGCTCGAGCACGCTGTAGCCGCGGCCGGTGCCCAGGTTCAGCGTGATCGAACCCTTGCCGTCGAGCAGGTAGCGCAGCGCGGCCACATGGCCTTCGGCGAGGTCGAGCACGTGGATGTAGTCGCGCACGCCGGTGCCGTCGGGCGTGTCGTAGTCGCTGCCGAAGACTTGCAGGCGCGCGCGCTTGCCCACGGCGACTTGCGTGACAAAGGGCATCAGGTTGTTGGGCGTGTCGCGCGGGTCCTCGCCGATCAGGCCGCTCTCGTGCGCGCCCACGGGATTGAAGTAGCGCAGCAGGGCGATCGCCCACGACGCATCGGACTTCTCGAGGTCGCGCAGAATGTTCTCGCCCATCAGCTTGGTCGCGCCGTAGGGATTGGTCGTCGACAGCGCGGCGTCCTCGCGAATCGGCAAGCGTTCGGGTTTGCCGTAGACCGTCGCGCTCGAGCTGAACACCAAGTTCTTGCAGCCATGGCGTTGCATGGTGCGGCACACGCTGAGCAGACCGCCGAGGTTGTTGGCGTAATAGTCGAGCGGGCGGGCCGTGCTCTCGCCCACCGCCTTGTGCGCGGCGAAGTGCACCACCGCGGCGATGCACCGAACGGTGAACACCGCGTCGAGGGCCGTTGCATCGCAGACGTCGAGCTTCACGAATTCAGGCCGAGCCGCGCCGATGCGCTCGAGCCGGTTCAGCACCTCGGGCGAACTGTTGCTGAAGTTGTCCACCCCCAGCACCTCGAAGCCGGCCGCTTGCAGCGCGAGCCAGGTGTGCGAGGCGATGTAGCCGGTGGCACCGGTGAGCAGGATCGTCGGCTTGTTCATCGAATCGTGAACTGCGCGTTGCAGTTCGCCTGGGTGGTGCTGTAGCGGCTCGAGACGCTGCTCGTGCTGTCGGTGGGCTTGCGGTCCTCCTGCGACGCGTTGCAGCCGAGCTGCCAGCTGCGTGTGGGCGCATAACTCGCGCCGAGAGAGACGTTGGCCACGCTGTCGCGGCCGGTCAGCGCGCCACTCACGAGTTCGCGGCGTGCGTAACGCGTGCCGAGCGTGAGGCGAATCTTCGCGCTTGCCTCGTAGCCCACGCTCAGCCCGAACGCATTTGTCAGCGTGCTGTTGTCGCCCACCGCGTTGCCCGCGTTGTTGGCCAGGGCATACAGAGCCGTTTCGGTCCCAGTGTCGCGGCTCAGCGAGGTGTTGAATGCCAGCTTGCCCGTGGGCTTCCAGTCCCACGCCAGCGAGCCGGTGGCGCCCTTGGTATTGCGCTGCGTTTGACCGTCGAATGCGGAGCGGCCGTAACTCAAGCGTGCATTGATGCTGCTCAGGCCGGTGGCGGCCCAGGCGGCGGTGAGATCGAGATCCTTGCGATCGAATTTGTCATTCTTGCCGGGGCTCGGAACGGGGACGTTGGGGTACTCGCCTTGGGTCGCGCGCAGCGCGCCGCCCAGCGACAGCAATCCACTGGGTCGGTAAGTCAAGCCGAGCGAACCGGCGCTTTGCCGTACCTCGGAGCGGTCGTACTCGACAGCCGAGTACTTGATTTCGCTGTGCGACGCCGAAGCGTTGAACGACAGCAGCGACACCAGACCGACCTGCACCCGCAGGTTCGCTTGGCTGCTGGTCTCCTGGTTCAGCTTGGTTTGCGGCACTTGTTGCTGGTCGCCCGCGGCGGCGTAGTTCGCCAGGCTGCGGTTCACGGCAACGCCGATCCCGCCCGACACACGCCCGATCGTCGACAAGTCCCAGCCGGCGTTCAGGCCGTAACCGGTGTTGTCCAGAATGCGAACGTCCTCATAGCGCGTGGCCCGCACCGAGGCGCTGGCGAACACGCGTTGCCGGCCGATTGGTTGGTCGAACCCTGCGTTGATGCTGGTCGTCGCGAACTTGTCGGGAATTTCCTGGTTGCCGACCCGATAGACGTTGGAGTTGTGGCCAAGCGACTGGCTGATGCCGAAGTAGTACGGATCGGCTTCGGCGTGCGCCGCCCGGGCCACCAGACCGACCACCGCGACAAGCACCCCTGCCGACCAGGGGCGCAGGCGTGACTGCGATTGGAGTCGCTGCATGAAGAGTTCTCCCGAAGTGGAGTGAGCCGTCGAACCGCTGAGCATCAGTAGGCCTTCTTGTCGAAGAACAAGAAGCGAACGCTGCGCGCGATGATCTGCAAGTCCAGCCGCAGCGTCCAGTTGCGCAAGTATTCGAGGTCGTATTCGACGCGCGATTGCATCTTCTCGATCGTATCGGTCTCGCCGCGGTGCCCGTTCACCTGGGCCCAGCCGGTGATGCCCGGCTTGACCTTGTGGCGCACCATGTAGGCCTTGATCACCTGGCGGTACAGCTCGTTGTGCGCCACCGCGTGAGGCCGAGGCCCGACGATGCTCATGCTGCCCTGAAGCACGTTGAAGAACTGCGGCAATTCGTCCAGCGATGTGCGGCGGATGAACGAACCGAAGCGCGTGATGCGCGGATCATCGCGCGTCGCCTGCGGCACCTCGGCGCCGTTGTCCTGGGTGACCATCGAGCGGAATTTGTAGACCGCGATCTCGTCGCCGTCCAGGCCGTTGCGGCGCTGCACGAAGAACACCGGGCCTGGCGAGCTGAGCTTGACACCGAGCGCGACGAGCAGCATCAGCGGCGAAACGATGATCAGAATCAGGCTTGCCAGAATCACGTCACTGACGCGCTTCACGAGTTGATTCGTTCCCGTGAACGGTGTTTCGCAGATGCCCACCACGGGAACGCCATTCAGGTCTTGCAGGCGGCCCTGGATGATGCTGATGCCGAACACGTCGGGAACAAAATAGAGCGACGCGGTCGTTCCCTGCACGCGCTCGAGCAACTCGACGATGCGCGGCTGCGACCCCAGCGGCAGCGTGATGTAGACCTCGTGTACGCCATGGCTCGACACATAGTCCGCCACGTCCTTCAGGCCACCCAAGCGCTTGGGCTGGGCTTCGCGGTGCACCCGGTCGTCGGCCCGGTCGTCGAAGTAGCCGATGAAGTCGATTCCGGTGTCTTTGCTTTCGCCCAGCGCCTTGGCCACCTTGACGCCCAAGTTGCCCGCGCCGACCACAACCGCCGAGCGCCGCGTCGACGCCGCCGCGGCTTGGTGCTGCACGATGGCCTTGCCGGCCTGCGCCGCCAGCCACTGCAGCACCGGCGTGATCGTCAGCCAGGCGATCAGCACCTGTGACTCGAAGTAGTGCAGGCTGCGCGTCGCATAGCCGCACAGCAGCAGGATCGCCGCGAGCGTGACCCAACTGCTGAGGATGTCGACGACGGTCGCCGATAGGTTGTCGCGAAAGCGGTTCGGGCCCGGAAAGGTGAGCGCGAACACCAGCAGACACAGCGTGAGCGCAGGGCGATCCAGAGGCTCGTCAAAAGCCAGCAACGTCGCCAAGAACGTGAGCACCGTGATGCAGGGCTCGAGAAACGCGGCGACGAGCGACGTGACGGATTGCGGAGCCTGGAAAAAGGTCCGGTTGATGGTGCGCTCTTCAAACATCGCCAGCGGTGAACCCCATTTCCCGGTTCTCCGGGCTGCATGAGTCGGCGATTCTGGCCCAAAACACGCCTCACGCTGGACCGCAGCCGGCATTCGATTCGGGGCTGTGGCGTGAACCGCTCCCTACAATCCGTGCATGTTTCACGCCTTTCGCAGTGCTGTCAGCGCGGCCGTGCTGGAGCGCGCCACCTTGTTCATCAACCACGTGCTCGGCAGCGAGCCGATGGCGATGCAGCGCATGCGCACTCACCGCGGGCGCTGCATCCGGCTGCGCGCGCAGGGCTGGCCGAGCCCGTTGCCCAGCTTGCCCGACGCGGCATGGCGGATCACCCCCGCCGGCCTGTTCGAGTGGTGTGAAGATGCTGCTGGCGTGGAAGCCGCGCTGCAAGTCGACATCGATGCGTCGAACCTCGCCAGGCTGGCGCTGCTCGCCATGGCCGGCGAGCGGCCGCGCATCGACGTGGCGGGCGACGCCGCCTTGGCGGCCGAGGTGAACTGGTTGATCGACAACTTGCGCTGGGACGTCGAAGGCGACCTCGAAAGCCTGGTCGGTCCGGCGGCGGCGCACCAACTCGCGGAACTCGGTCGCGCCGTTGCTGCCGCGCTGCAAGGCGCCGCGCAGTCGGCGGCGAACCTGGGCCGCGGCGCCGGGCGGTCGGCGCCGCCATGAGGCATGTACTGCGGCTGGTTCGAATCCTGCTGACCGCTCTTCGCTACGGGCTGGACGAACTGGCCTTGGCGGGCTTTCGGCAGCCGTGGGTGCGGCTGCTGGTGCGTGTGATGACGATCGGCCGGCGCCTGGACGCGCCGCGCGGCGAGCGCCTGCGCAAGGGCCTGGTGCGGCTCGGCCCGATCTTCGTCAAGTTCGGCCAGGTGCTGTCGACGCGCCGCGACTTGCTGCCCGCGGACTTCGCCGACGAACTGGCGCAGTTGCAGGACCAGGTGCCGCCGTTTCCCGCGCAGGCGGCACGCGCCATCGTCGAACGCGCGTTTCGCCGGAGCATCGACGAAGTGTTCACGAGTTTCGACGCCGAGCCGATCGCCAGCGCGTCGATCGCCCAGGTGCACTTCGCGGTGCTCAAGGACGGGCGCGAAGTGGCGGTCAAGGTGTTGCGCCCAGGCATGCTGGAGGTGATCGAAGACGACCTGACGTTGCTGCGCACGCTGGCGCGCTGGATCGAAAAGTACTCGGAAGACGGGCGCCGCCTGAAGCCGCGCGAAGTGGTGGCCGAGTTCGACACCTACCTGCACGACGAGCTCGACCTGGTGCGCGAAGCGGCCAACGCCTCGCACCTGCGCCGCAACATGCAAGGCCTGAAACTGATCCTCGTGCCCGAAATGGTGTGGGAACTGTGCACGCGTGACGTGATCGTGATGCAGCGCATGAACGGCATCCCGATCAGCCAGCGCCAGCGCCTGGTGCAGGAGGGAGTGGACATCCCGAAGCTCGCGCGCGACGGGGTGACGATCTTCTTCACGCAGGTGTTTCGCGACGGTTTCTTTCACGCCGACATGCACCCGGGCAACATCCAGGTGTCGGTGGAGCCGGCGACGTTCGGTCGCTACATCGCGCTCGACTTCGGCATCGTGGGCACGCTCACCGAATTCGACAAGCAGTACCTGGCGCACGAGTTCATCGCGTTTTTTCGGCGCGACTACAAGCGCGTGGCCGAACTGCACCTGGAAAGCGGCTGGGTCCCACCAGGCACCCGCATCGACGAACTCGAAGGCGCGATCCGCGCCGTGTGCGAGCCGCACTTCGATCGGCCGCTGAAAGACATCTCGCTCGGGCAGGTGTTGCTGCGGCTGTTCCAAACCTCGCGCCGCTTCAACGTCGAAATCCAGCCGCAACTCGTGCTGCTGCAAAAGACGCTGCTCAATGTGGAGGGGCTGGGGCGCCAGCTCGACCCGGAGCTCGACCTGTGGAACACCGCCAAGCCCTTCCTCGAGCGCTGGATGGACGCGCAGGTCGGCTGGCGCGCGTTGCTCGGCAGGTTCGAGCATGAGGCGCCACGCTACGCGCAGCTCCTGCCCGAGCTGCCGCGGCTGCTGCACCAGGCGCTGCGCGCGCACCGGCCTGAGCACGAGCAGGAACACCGGCAACTGTTCGCCGAGTTGCTGGCCGAACAGCAGCGCACGAATCGGCTGCTGCAAGGATTGCTCTACTTCGTCGCCGGTGGCGTCGCGGGCACCTTGATCGTGCTGGCGCTGATGGGGCGAAGGCTTTTCTGATCGCCCCAGGGCCGGGCCAGCCCGGCCCGCCCCCCCGTGGGGGTTCGAGCAAAGCGGCAAAGCCGCATTTGCTCGAGATCGTCGTTAAACTGCGCGCGCTTTTCCAGCCTTCACGACTTCAAGACAAGGAACTCCGGCCATGCTGATCACCTTCGTCGTTGCGTACATGGCGGTCACGATCGCCATCGGCCTCATTGCCGCGCGCCGTGTCCACAGCTCCAAGGACTACCTGATCGCCGGGCGCAGCCTGCCGCTGTACATGAACGTCGCGACGGTGTTCGCCACCTGGTTCGGCGCCGAGACCGTGCTCGCCGTGTCCGCCACCTTTGCCAAGGACGGCCTGAACGGCATTCCCGGCGATCCCTTCGGTGCTTCGGTGTGCCTGGTGCTCGCGGCATTGCTGTTCGCGCGCCTGTTCTACCGCATGAACCTGCTGACGATCGGCGACTTCTACAAGCACCGCTACGGCAAGTCGATCGAGGTGCTGACCAGTGTGGCCATCGTCGGCAGCTACCTCGGCTGGACGTCGGCGCAGATGACAGCGCTGGGCCTGGTGATCCACGTGCTGTCGGGCGCGGCGGTCGACCTGAACACGGCGATCCTGCTCGGCGCGGGGATTGTTGTCGTCTACACCATCTTCGGTGGCATGTGGTCGGTGGCGTTCACCGATCTGTTCCAGACGGTGATCATTCTCATCGGCCTCTCGCTCGTCGCCATCGCCGTCGGCGACCTGGCCGGCGGCGCATCGAAAGTGATCGCGCAGGCTGCCGCCGAAGGCAAGTTCACGATGTTTCCGGCCGACATGGAGGCCGCCGGTTACTGGGCCATGGCGAGTGCGTTCTTCGCGTTCGCCTTCGGCTCGATTCCCCAGCAAGACGTGTTTCAGCGCATGACCAGCGCGAAAAACGAGGCGACCGCGGTGCGCGGCACGATCATCGGCGGTGCGCTCTACTTCTGCTTCGCTTTCGTGCCGATCTTCATCGGCTACGCCGCGCTCGTGGCCGAGCCTTCGCTGAAGGAGCTGTTCGCCTCGGACGATCCGCGCCAGATCCAGCGCATCCTGCCCGATCTGGTGCTTGGCAAGATGCCGCTGTGGACCCAAATCATGTTCTTCGGCGCACTGCTGTCGGCGATTCTGTCCACCGCGAGCGGTGCGCTGCTCGCGCCCACCGCGCTGTTCACCGAAAACGTGCTGCGACCCTTCGTGCCGCACATGGGCGACCGCCAGTTCCTGCTGCTGCTGCGCATCGTGCTCGTCACCTTCACCTGCGCCGCGCTGCTGTTCGCGCTGAACAGCAAGAGCACGATGTACGAGATGGTGCAAAACGCCTACAACGTGACGCTCGTCGGTGCCTTCATTCCGCTGCTGGCGGGCGCGTACTGGAAGCGCGCGACGACCCAAGGCGCGCTGGCATCGATTGTCTTCGGCGTCGGAACGTGGCTCGTCGCGAGCCAACTCGGCGAGGCCGCGCCGATTCCGGCCAACCTGCTCGGCCTGTTCGCGGCAGCGCTGTTCATGGTGTGCGGTTCTCTCGCTCCGCAGGTGCTGACCCCGCGAGGCCACAGCATCGAGCACACCACTCACGCCGCCAAAGCGCACTGACGGCGCCGCGCGGTGCGAGGCGGTGGGTGACCGCCCACAGAGGCCAGGAAGACCGGGGCCACCCTGGCTTGGCCGCATCGGCATGCAACACCGACTTACAATCATCGGCTTTGGATTGCGAGGCGAGGAGCGATGCCGATTTATGCCTACCGTTGTGACGCTTGCGGTCACGCGAAGGACGTGCTGCAGAAGGTCTCAGACGCGCTGCTGACCGTCTGCCCCGCGTGCGGCGCGGAGGCCTTTCAGAAGCAGCTCACCGCAGCGGGATTTCAGCTCAAAGGTTCGGGCTGGTACGTGACCGACTTCAAGGGTGACGCCAACAAGAAACCCGCAGCGGGCGACAAGGCGGGCGGCTCCAAGTCAGAAACCGCCGAGGGGTCCGCGCAGAAGGACGATGCGGCGAAGGGTGGAAGCAGCGTGCCCGAGGCGAACGGTGCGAAGGCCGACGCCGCAACACCGCCCTCGAGCGCCAAGCCCGTCGAGAAAAGCGCCACACCCGCCTCCGGCAGCAGCGCCGCGGGGAGCGGCTCCACGCCCGGTGCGTGACGCTGCGCGATCAGTTTGGATTCGCCTTGAAGAAGTACCTCATCGCCGGACTCCTGGTCTGGTTGCCGATGGCAATCACGATCTGGGTGTTGCAAGCCGCGCTCGGCATCGTCGACGGCGTGTTCGGTTGGTTCCTCAGCGCGTCGCAGGCGGTGTTGCCGGAAACCGCGCGCTCCACGCTCGAGCTGCTGCGCCATGTGCCCGGGCTCGGCGCGCTGGTGTTGTTGTGCGGGCTGCTGCTCACCGGTGCGTTTGCCGCCAACATCGTCGGCCAGTGGTGGCTGCGGCAGGGGCACCGCCTGCTCATCAAGATCCCGATCGTCAAGTCGATCTACAACTCGGTCAAGCAGGTCTCGGACACGCTGTTTTCCAGCAGCGGGAACGCATTTCGCGAGGCCGTGCTCGTCGAGTACCCGCGCGCCGGCGCCTGGACCATCGCGTTTGTCACCGGCAAGCCGAGCAGCGAAGCCGCGGGCCATCTCGGCGCGGATTTCCTGAGCATCTATGTGCCCACGACACCGAACCCGACCTCGGGCTTTTTTCTGATGGTGCCGCGCAGCGACGTGATCGTGCTGCGCATGAGCGTCGACGAAGCCCTCAAGTACGTGATCTCGATGGGCGTCGTCAGCCCGGCCAGCAACGTCGTGAGCTTGCCGCAAGCGTCGCGAAATTGACGCTCCATTGACAGCCGCACCGCGAGCGCGGTGGCGTCAGGCCGGCGTCGGGCTGGCGATGTACGCGGCCGCATTCGAGACACATGAACCCAATCTGGAGCGACCGATGAGAACGACTTACTGCGGCCTGGTGAGCGAAGCGCTGCTCGGGCAAACGATCACGCTGATGGGCTGGGCGCACCGCCGGCGCGACCACGGCGGCGTGATCTTCATCGACCTGCGCGACCGCGAAGGCCTGGTGCAGATCGTCTGCGACCCGGACCGTGGCGCGATGTTCAAGGTGGCCGAAGACGTGCGCAACGAGTTCTGCCTGCGCATCCAGGGGCGCGTGCGCGCGCGCCCGGCCGGCACCGAGAACGCCAACCTGACGAGCGGCAAGATCGAGGTGCTGTGCCTGGAGATCGAGGTGCTGAACCCGAGCATCACGCCGCCGTTCCAGCTCGACGACGACAACCTGTCGGAGACGACCCGCCTCACGCACCGCGTGCTCGACCTGCGCCGCCCGGCGATGCAGCGCAACCTGATGCTGCGCTACCGCGTCGCGATGGAGGTGCGCAAGTTCCTCGACGCGAACGGCTTCATCGACATCGAGACGCCGATGCTGACCAAGAGCACGCCCGAAGGTGCGCGTGACTACCTGGTGCCGAGCCGCGTCAACGAAGGCATGTTCTTCGCGCTGCCGCAGTCACCGCAGCTCT